>CALXUD010000007.1 GCA_944391585.1 uncultured Alphaproteobacteria bacterium
GATTATCCATATGAAATTTCAACAATAAAAGAGGAATGTGATAAATGTTCTAATCGTGAAATGTACAATGAATATTGTATATTGAAGACAGGATGTGATGGTTTCAGAGATCAATATGGAGCTTGTTATTCTTGTGATTATCCAGGGAGTGCATCAAATGTCCCTGAAAATGAGTGTAAGAAGTGTTCTAATCGGGAAATGTATGATGGATATTTTTGTGCATTTAAATGTGACGGTTTCAGAGATTATTCTGGAAATTGTTATGCTTGTGATTATTCAGGGAGTGCATCAGGTGTCTCTGAAAATGAGTGTAAGAAGTGTTCTAATCGGGAAATGAGCGGGGGCTATTGCGTTTCATTAGATTTTTGTGATATTAAAGATCAATATGGAGCTTGTTATGCTTGTGATTCAAGCAGTTCAATTTATGTCCAAGCGAGCGAATGTGGAAAATGTTTAAATAGATATATGAATGGAAATTATTGTCGTAAATGTAACCTTGGATATTATAATCCCAGTGGAGGAAGTATATGTAAAAAATGTCCTGATCGTTTAAGCATTACAAATGAAGCAGTTTGTACAGCATGTGGATATACGTGGAATTCTCGTCAAGGATGTATATAAATAAAATTCATACACAACAAAAGCGCTCTTTTTATGAGCGCTTTTTTAAAGTCGTTTTTCTAAATCTGTTCTCAATTCAAATAAATTAGAATAAGTTTTGTCGGGAATTAAATTACCAAAAGAGGGTGTTTTGTTCTCAGGACTGATAAATAAGCTAATCCCTTTGGGAAAATAACGGGCTAGTTGAATATCTGACGGGGTATCTCCAATCGTGATAATTATGTTTGCATCAAAGCCGGCAACAGCCGCTTCGGCAAAAGCGTGAGAAGGTTTATCGCCCGCAGCATCTCCCGTTCCAATCATTCTATCAAAAAAGTGATTTAAACTGGCTCCGTCGGCTTCCGTTCGTAATAAAGAACCTTGTTTATGGCTGCCTAAAACAGAAATAAAACCGCAACTTTTGGCTGCTTGCAGAACTTCCGGTGCGCCGGGTTTTAATTGAATGTGAGAGGCATGTTGCCGATAACTGTTGAGATAATACTGCCATGCAGCTTCTTGTTGTTCGGGAGAAAATATCTCTTGAATCAGATGTCGGCGTGGCAGACTCATGACTTGGTGGATTTGTTCTTCGGTCAGAGGTGCTTTCCCAAAATGGGTTAGCATGTCGTTTTGTGCAGCTAAAATGGCTGGATATGTATCAACTAAAATGTTATCCCAACCCCACAGTAGAAGTGTTTTAAACATAATGTTCTCCTCGCTATTCATTTAGGCAAAAATAGAATAGTTTGTCAAGAGAGTATGCTTTGTAAGGGAGTTGTAAAAACCGCCCCGAAAGAGGCGGTTTGAATCCATTATAAATATTAAAAATGATATTGAGCCTGTAAACCGAAAATACTGGATTGTAGGTTCTTCATTTTACCGGCAATCGGACCTGTTGAGTTATCTAAATCATAAATATAACTTGTTTTTGCAAACATATGGGTATAAGCAAAGTCAAATTGCCAATTGTCTCGCATATAAGAGGCTCCGATTGATGTCCACCAACGATCATTATCCGGAATACGCCAGGTGCGAGTGGTATCCTTATGATCCGGACTTTCGTCCCATCCGCCGCCGAAACGGAAGGTCCAATGATCATTATAATAGTAATCCACGCCGGCGGTTAAAGTCCAAGAATTATCGTAATTATATGGCGATTCTTTTGCCCAACCGTTATTGGTTGCGAACATGGGGTTTTCGGATTCCATGACAAATTTTTCAAATGAGGTGGACCAGTGTGTCCAGCGTGCCGTTCCTGAAAAACCGAATTTTCCGTGTTTTGTAAAACCGGAGAGGGTAATTGTTTCCGGTAGATTTGGGGAAGCGCGTCCAATATAAGTGCCGTTGAACATTCCCCCATATGCTAAATTATTTTCAATTTTGTGATCCCCTTTTACCTGTTGAGTGGATTTCATTCGCCAGGATAATCCAATCCGTGTGTCCTTTATGGGTTCATACATTATACCTAATGTTCCGGAGACGGTCCAGCCATCTAATTCAAAATCGCTGCGGCCACCTCCTGCAAGCGGAGAAATAGTATTGGTCATATGGCCATAGATATAGCGAGCGATAAATGAACCGCCGACGGTTAGGCTATCAGTTAATTTATAAGATAAAGCGGGAGCTAAATCAACAACCTGTAATTCTGATTTAATTGCAGAATCCGCCACAAAAGAGTTGGCTTTATAGCGTGTGGACAGACCATAAGGGACATAAACACCGAAACCAAAATCCCAACGGTTATTAATTTTATACTGTGCAAAAAAATTAGGAATGGATACATAGTGATTCATTTTGGTATCATGTATACCATCGATTGAATCTAAATCGGAGTATAAATGAACAGTAGAAACACCCAATTGCATTCCGGATTTTTTAACCGCACTCATGCCGGCGGGGTTGAATGCGATGGCAGAATAGTCATCTCCAACTACTCCGGCACCCGCAAAAGCGCGACCTAATCCCGTGACGGAGTATTCATTTAATTGGTAAGAACCGGCAGATGCCGTTTGAGCGCATAACAAGGTTGTTAGAAAAGCCCAAAAAGATTTTTTGAATTTCATGATAAATCCTCTTTTTTTATGTTAGAACGGCTTCATAATATCGCATGCGTCATAAAAGTGCAATAATTTTGTCATAAAAATGTAATATTTTTTTAAACAGTTTGATAAAAAAGCATTTTTGAATAAAACAACCGTATCCCTATCGGTTTGAATGGGATAAGAATATATAAAAAATATGCTTGTTAACGAATGACGCGACCGGTTTGATTATCAATTAAGATAAAATTGGAAAATTTTTCGGGTAATTCAGTGATTTTTTGGTTCGGATTTGAAAAAAACGGTTCGGGATGATCGGTGAACATTGAATGGTATCCGAAGGTTTTACAAAATTCAGCGAACCGATGGTAAAGCGTTTCATCAACTAAAATGAAATTGGGCAGTTCGTTGCGTTTCTTGTTTTGTTGTTTGCGCATGATTCCCCCTCCTTTTGATCATGTGGGCTTATTCTTATGGATACGCTCTTTTTGAGATAAAAACAACTAAAAAGTGTATAAATATTAAAAATTTATTAATAAAAATAAAAAAATATGCTTTTTAAGTTTATCTTTTTATGTTCTGTTTCATTCAGAAGGGTTTTCGAAACTTTTTGACGAGGAACGTCGTGTTAAATGATATTGAATGAGTGCTAAAGCAAATAACCAAGGTAATGCCGATTCGGTTGTTTCTTCAAACAGTTCAATATATGCATGGATGCTCGGATCCAATGGCGTTTCCATTATCTTTTTGTAATTACCGGGGAAGCGGTCGGCTATTTTACACACGATGCCGGTGCCGCCTAATGTGGCAACTGTCCACGCAATCGGATTAAAACGGAAGAAAGATTTAAACAAAATCGGCAGATAACGCACCAGCAAGTAAATAACAACAATTGCAACCACGAGCAAAATATAGCCCGCAATCAATTTTTCATGTAAAGGGTTATTGGGGTTCGTAAAAAATGGTAATTTAAAAGCGGTTGTATCGGTTTTTGTCAACCAATGTTGAATTCCCATTTCACGCAATAAAGCACAAATAAATAAGAAGACAAACAGTAAAAAGGTATTAAACGGTTTGCCTCTAAAATCGTATGCCGTCCACACAATAACAATTGCTGTTAAGGCATAGACAGTGTAGGTAATAGTTTCCAGAGTTGTGCTTGTAAAATGAAAAAGGGCATCTGCCGAAGTGGTTAAATGTGTTAAGAAAAAAAGAGAAACATATAAAAGAACGCACACAGGTGCAAACAAAGGATTTAAAAGTATTTTTTTCACAATATTTTCCTTTTAACATACAATAAAACGCTTTAAAAGATACGATATTATGCATTGAAAAAAATTTTTTGTCAAATGAATTTCATCTCTTTTTAAGAGGATATTAACTTAAAAGAAAACAAGGAGTGTTTGAGTTTTTCACAAGAGATATTTTATTTTTAACAGATTTTGTTAGATTTTAAAGTAAGGGCTTAAATTAATCGATTTAATAAAAGATGCAAAATCAAGATTGGTGCCGAAGAGAAGACTCGAACTTCCGACCCACGCATTACGAATGCGTTGCTCTACCAACTGAGCTACTTCGGCGTGGTTTTTCTTATACTGTATTTTATTCAAAATTGCAATAAAAATTTGTTTTCCGCGTTTTTGAGTATTGAAATGTATTTTATTCTTTTTCTCTTGGTAAATTTTGGTTCGGCAACGGATTAGCCGTGTGTGTGGTGATATAGTTAAACTGAATTTCTTTATGGCAAAACGGGCATGTGATTTTTTGATTTTCTTCCGATGAATTATTCATATAAAAGTTTTGCGTTGTAGCGCGGGGGTTTTGTTTTTCTTTTTGAAATAAGTTTTCGCCAAAACGTTCTGCAACACCTGTTAATACCCCGATGGCCAATAATAAAAGAAGAGGTTTTTTGTGTTCACGGTAAACAGTGGTCATTTTGTGACATAATTCTTTTGGATTTTTAATCGGCATACATCCCCCTTTTTTTATAAAATATGGAATGGAAAAGCCAATTTGTCAATCAGACTTCCGTCCATTCCACATCAATGATTTTTTCGGTTTGATGGGGGCGTGTTTTTTTGCGTTTGAGTGTCAGGTGCGGTTTATGGCGCAAGCTGAGAGCAATTTGTTGAAACACCCAGATGAAAAAAGCTATGATTAAAAGAGGAACGGCGATATACCATGCCACTAAAAACAATAAAATAAAAAAGCCTACCGCAAAAACAAGCGCGATTAAATTATATAAAAAATACATCTTTCCCTCCATTATTTTTAATATAGGGGAAATATCAACGAAGGTCAATATCTCTTAACGGCCGTGTTCCATATGCGTTGCTCTTAAATTGAGCAGTATGGGGTGTGTTTCTTGTTTTTTGGCCGGCTGACTTAATAAGTGTTTGGCGAGCTCTTCGTGTTGACGCAAAAAGGTTGTGTCAGTCCATTTGCGATAGCATTCTTTTCGGCTGGCTAAATCTAAAAAAACCAACTTATGACGTGCAAAATCAACATAATATAACAAGCGATGTTTGCGAATACGATGTGCGCGTAATTCACCGTATATTTCTTTTCTGTCAGCATATGATTTTTGATAGTTAAAATCACTGGATAGCATATAGGTTATTGTTTTATGCAAGGATTTTAAAATATCTGTTTGTTGAATTTGTGCCAATGCTGTTTGAAAAAGTGGGGTTTCATAAGCCATTTTATCTATTTGGCGCAAAATGGACATTTTTTGTTGAGTAGGGCGTGGTTGTTTAATGGGTTCGCTTTGTTGTTTTTGGGTGGTTTCTTTTTGCTCAAACGTGATACCTTTATGATTTAAAAAATCTGTGAAAAGTTGAGCGAATTTTGTATCACCTTTTTGTGTTAAACGCAGCTCCATTTTACGGATAAATTGAGGGGGTGCTTTTTCAAACGGCGTTTTCTTTTGAGAGTCTTTTTCTTGAATCCAATCTAAAAATAAATCCGGATGTTTTTGATAAATCCATTTAAGTCCGCGTGTGTCAGATTTCCCACATAAATGGTGTAAAATATTTTGTGAGTCAAAATGGCAAAAAGTTTTAAATTGTTCTTTATCCATAGTTTCTAAAAAAGACACTGCTTCATCTTGCAGAACATCAAAATAATAAAGAGACATTTTGTTTTGGGACAACCAAATCAATTCATCCCCTGAAACGGTGTTCTTTTTTAATTTGTCACCATAAAGGGCATGAATTGTTTTTTGGCGTGTCGGATGTGAAAAAGGATAAGCTGCATCCAGCCACTTTTGAAGCAAATAGGAGTTTTGAGAAAAATGATAGAGGAATTCTTTTTCAATACGTGGGCTGATTTTATTTTGCGAATCAATACTTGGTATCAACGTTTGTGCAATGATTTTTTCAGGTATTTGATGTGTAGCTAATTTTTGGATATGCTCTAAAAAGATTGATTCGGTAATTGTTTTATTTTGTAATAATCCCCATAAAAGCGGTTTATTTTTTAAGCTTAATCCGGCCGCGTATACGAGCGCTTTTTTACGCAGAACTTTTCGTTTAAAAGGATAGTTCAACATGTCATAAATTTTCTTTTGTTCTATTTGAGAAGAAGAATTTAAAAACTCTTGCAGACAAGAGATCGGAATTCGTTGAATCATATCAGCATAAATTGAATGTTGCATTTGGTATTTCTCTGCCAGAATTAAAAGAGATTTAATAGCTGAAAAATAAGAAAGTCGCTCATTTAAGTCTGGCATAAAAAGGCCGGTTTTTTTATCTTTATGTTGATTTTGTTTAAAAAAGTTCCAGATATTGGAGCCATTTGTTTTACATAAATAATAAATATGGGCTTGAATATCTGATAAAGAGAGATTCCTCATTAAAACTTCAAAATTTGGAGTTTGTCGACTGTCAAATAAAATGCGATTCATAAACAGAGCAATCACTTGAGTATAGCGTTCATGTTCAAACAAAGGAATCTTTTCAGCTTGCAAGAATTCAATCACTTTTTTGAGTAAATCCGGTGATTGAAAAACGGAAGAGCGAAACGGAAAGGCATATTTTTCAATCAATTTAACCAAATGCTCTGCTTGACCGGTGTACATTTTAAACAACGGTTCCCATAATTCTGGTTGTTCTTTCCACAACATAACGCGAAACAAGACGCTATATTCACAAACGGTTTCAAATGCTTTTAAATCATTTGCATAAATTGCCAGCATGTGTCCCATAAATTTAGTATAAACGTTGGAAACAGAGATATGTTGTCCATCTATTTTTATTAATTTATTGAAAGGTAAGCTATCTTGCAGTGTTTCTTCCAATACGATTCCCAATGTGTGAATATGCAATCCGGCTTCTGTTAGTTGTTTTGCTTTTTCCTTAATCTCCTCAAACGGAGTTGGCTTCGTCAACAACTTTTTAAAATTTAAAAGTTGTGTGCGTTGGTTTGCATCGGCCATAAATAACAGATATTCTTTTTCGGCAAAAGCGCGTAGGCTGTTTTCTGTTGCGTTTTGGGGTTCGGTTTGCGATAAAAAACAGGCAATCCCTTTAAACGTTGAAGGAAGTGTGATATCGGTTTTACGTGTTAAAGCGATTACTTTATCCAGTTTTTCGTGGTTTTGTTCAAAAAGGGTGTCAATGTCTTTTAACTTCATTTATTCTTTTTCCTTTATTTCAAGGTAAAGAATAGCAGGAAAAGTTCTTTTTGTCAACTTTTTTGAGCAATACTCTTTAAATCATACAAAAAATCAAGCGCTTCACGTGGAGAAAGCATATCTAAATCAGTTTGTTTCAATTTTGTTTCCACTGCGCTGAAAGTTGGGCAAGCCGGTGTTTGAACCGCAACTTGGAAGAGAGGGAGATTATCAAATAAATGAGAACGGCCGGCGTTGGTTTCTTCAAGTTCGGACAAAACGTTTTGGGCTCGTTTCAGAACCGCTGCCGGCAGACCCGCCAATTTTGCCACATGTATCCCATATGATTTATCTGCCGATCCTTCTACGACTTCATGTAAAAAGACGATAGAGCCTTGCCATTCTTTGATGCGCATGGTGTGTAGTGAAAGGTTTTTTAATTTATCAGCCAGATGAGTGAGTTCATGATAATGTGTGGCGAAAAGACCGCGTGATTTATTTTGAGTGCACAAATATTCTACAACAGCCCAAGCCAATGAAAGCCCATCAAAGGTGGCTGTGCCACGTCCGACTTCATCTAAAATAACCAAAGAGCGTTCAGTTGCCCCGTTTAAAATATGACTGACTTCAACCATTTCAACCATAAAGGTGGAGCGTCCGCGCGCTAAATCATCCGAAGCTCCAACTCGAGAGAACAATTTATCCACAATGCCGATTGTGGCTTGATCTGCCGGCACAAAAGAACCCATTTGTGCTAAAACGACTATGAGAGCATTTTGTCTTAAAAACGTGCTTTTCCCCGCCATATTAGGACCGGTTAATAACCATAGTTCGTTAGTGTCGTTTTTGTTGAGACAGCAATCATTACCGATGAATATTTGTTGTTCTTTTTTCAGTGATTGTTCCACGATTAAGTGTCGACCGTTTTTGATTTCAAAATCCAATCCGTTTGTTAAAATAGGACGAACATAATTATTTTGTAATGCTGCTTTTGCTAAACCACAGGCGACATCTATTTGTGCTAAAGCATTGGCAGCGGAAACAATTTTTTCTTTTTGTGTAAGCAAACGTCGGCGCAGTTGTTCAAAAATCTCTAATTCCAGCGCCAGAATTTTGGTGTCCGCCTGATTAATTTTAGTTTCCAGTTCAGAAAGTTCAACTGTTGTAAAACGAACGTTATTTAGTAAAGTTTGACGATGGATAAAACCCATTTCTTTATTTTCCAGCAAAGGTAACGCTTTTGTTGAAGGAACTTCTACATAATAACCAAGTAAATTATTAAAAGTGACTTTTAAAGTTTGGATGCCGGTTTGTGCGATATATTTTGCTTGTAAATCCATCAATAATTTTTTAGATGAGTTTTTTATTAACAAAAATTCATCTAAAACAGCGCTATATCCTTTTTGAATAAAACCGCCATCACGAGCCAAAAGAGGAGGTTCAGCGATGAGTGCTTTTTCTATCTCATTAACAAAAGAAGAATGTTCTCCCAAACTGCGTTTGTTTTCTTCTAAAGAATCGGGCACAATCGGTGTTTGAAGCAGATTGCGTAAAGCAGGAATCAGACCGAGGGCCGAAGCAATGGCTTTTAAATCTCGCGGACCACCACGCCCCAAGCATAAGCGCGATAAAGAGCGTTCTATATCGGGCATCCCTTTAAATAAATTTTCGACGTTTTCACGAATATCGGGATGAATAGTAAAGTATTCTATTTTATCCAAACGGCGGTTAATTTGGGTAATGTCTGTTAACGGCGCGGACAGATAATCGGTTAGTAATCGTCCGCCACCGCCCGTTGTGGTATAATCCAGCGCCTCTAAAACGCTTTGTGCCCTTTTATCATCAGACAACGCTTTTGTTAACTCTAAGCTGCGGCGAGTAGAGGCGTCTATTTCCATAAATGTGTCGGCTTGAATTTTTTGAATCTTTTTAAAAAAAGGCAGTTGGCCTTTTTGTGTTTCAATCACATATTCCAGCAATAAACCGCAGACGATAGTTTCTTGTTTTGAAAATGAATCGAATCCATCAAGATCTGAGAGAGAAAAAAAATCACGTAATTGTTTTTGTGTGTTTGGATAATTGAATTGTTCAATGGGTTTTAAGGTTAAAGATGGACCTAATTCCATCAACATTTGCTCTTCTGAATCGGATAAATTATCCGGCACAATCAATTCGGATAAATTCAGTCGGGACAAGGTAGAAAAAAGCGCATTTTGGGGAATACTTTGTACGCAAAAATCACCGGTGGAGATATCCATCCATGCCAAAGCATTAGTGAGCGGAGCATTCAAAAGGCAGCCGATAAAATTATTGTGTTTAGCGCTTAAAAGGGTTTCTTCGGTTAAAGTGCCGGGTGTAACAACCCGAATGACATCGCGTCGGACAACAGAACCGGCCCCACGTTTTTTGGCTTCCGCCGGATCTTCCATTTGTTCGCAAACAGCTACTTTAAAGCCGGCTTTAACCAATTTATTCAGATAGCTTTCATAGGCATGAAACGGTACACCGCACATCGGGATATTGTGTCCTTGATGTTTACCACGGTAAGTTAAAACAATATCCAATGTTTTAGAGGCTTGTTTGGCATCTTCAAAAAATAATTCATAAAAATCGCCCATACGATAGAAGAGCAGACAATCCTGATAATGGCTTTTTGTTTCCAGATATTGTGCCATCATTGGTGTTGTTTTTTCTGATTTCATTTTTACTTTCCTTCTTATTGAAAGTGCAGTATACTGGATTTATGAAAAAAAATAAAGAAATTAAAAAGCGTTTTTTTTCGTGGCGGTTTGTGGCCCGTATTTTTGTGATTAACCTGCCGGCATATTTTGTGTTAACGGTATTGCTTTTGGCTGGTAAAATCGGGTGGCAAACGGCTGGGTTTCTTTTTTTATTAGTGACAGTTTTGGTGGTTATCATTACCGCGTTTGTTTTTCGGGATTTAGAAACATTCATTCTTTATTTGAAAAAAATTGCGGCAGATGAAGAAATTGAAATGCCGCGTTTTCACCGAGGAATTTTCAGCTCGAAACGATTGGCCGATGTTTTTTCTCAGGTCTTAAATCGGTGGCGGGATCAAACAATTTCCGATACACGAATTTTGGAAAATTTGCCCGATGTATTATTGATGTTAGATGAAACGGGACGTATTGTTTTTGCCAATCATTTAGCGGTAGATTTTTTTGGGGATTTGGCACGCTATCCGACAGCACATGAGCTGTTTCAAACAGATGAAATTCAATCTATTTTAAAGGCTTTACTAAATCATCAAACAAATAGCGAATGGTTTGAGTGGACCTTTCAAGATGAACAGGATTATATATTTCGCATTCGAGCCGAAGCGTTGCCGGCTAAAGCGAAAAACGGTGCGGTGGCGGTGTTGGTGTTTCATGATATTACCCCCTTTAAATTATTTGAAAAGCAGCAGGTGGATTTCTTTGCCAATGCCTCACATGAATTAAAAACGCCGTTATCTATTTTATCAGGTTTTATTGAAACTTTGCAAGGTCCGGCTAAAGATGATGAAGCGGCACGTACAAAATTTTTGCAGATGATGGGAGAACAAGTTACGCGTATGACGCACTTAGTTCAAGATTTATTGGCTTTATCAAAGGCGCAGATGCATCCTCATGAAACGCAAACAGATGTAATTTTAATCCCGTCGTTATTGCAAAATGTGGTGGAAGATTTAACCATCAAAGCCCATAAAAATCACAAGCAGTTAGTATTACAATTAGAGCATGATTTACCGCGTTTGATGGGTAATCGGGCAGGATTGCATCGGGTATTTCAAAATTTAATTGATAATGCCATTAAGTATGGAGATGAAAATTCGCAGATCAATGTGCGGGCTTTCTTATGTAATAACTTCCCCAAAAAATCGGCACTCTATTTGGAAGATATGCGTCAAGTGTTGGGAGTGAGCATTCACAATTTCGGAAACCCCATTCCCAAACAGAATATCAATCGTTTATTTGAACGGTTTTATCGGTTGGATACGTTTAAAACAAAGAAAATTGAAGGAACCGGTTTAGGTTTGGGTATTGCCCAACAGATTGTACATAAGCACGGCGGAATGATTGATGTGTCCAGTTCGGCTGAAAAAGGAACAACTTTTACCGTTTATTTGCCGGTGAATTTATAGGAGAAAAAAATGAGTCAATTTGATGATTTGGAAAAATTGGGAGAATTAAAAAAGAAAGGGATTTTAACCGACAAAGAATTTCAAATTCAAAAAGAGCGGTTATTAAACAGTCCGATTGAATATGATAAACCGCATAAAAATATGTGGGATTATTATGCCGGATGTTTGAAAAAATACGCCGTGTTTCACGGGCGTGCGTCCCGGGCGGAATACTGGTCATTTTTTTTAGTTAATTTTTTAATCGGATTTATTTTGGGGATTTTAACGGTTCTGTTTCATTCACCGGTTTTACATTATTTATATATAGCGCTTATTTTTATTCCGGGTTTTGCGGTGGCGGTTCGCCGGTTTCATGATGTGCAAATCAGTGGCGTCTGGTTGTTGGTACCGTATGTGATTTTACTTGTTTTATTGGCGGTATTAGGTGTGTTAACGGGGATTGGGCTTTCTTTATCTGATCTTTCTGAGGATTTTTATATTATATTGGTCGGATTATGGTTTGTGTTGATTGCGTTTGCGGCGGTTTATTCTGTGGCGTGTTTCGTTATCACGGTATTGCCCGGCACAAAAGGGCCGAATCGGTATGGTCCGGCGCCAACAAATGAACGCTGATTATTGAAAATAAAAAACGCCTTGTTAAAAGGCGTTTTTTTGAGAGAGTTAATTTTCCAACCGCGTCATATTCATGAATTTTTCGGTTCGATGGTGCACCAAATCCGAAGAAGTCATTCCTTTAAACTTAGATAAATATTTTTCTAAAGCATCTTGTACATGGAGCATTGTTTCCATTGGATAGCGGTGAGCGCCCCCTAAAGGTTCTTCAATGATTTCATCAATAACACCCAATTTCAATAAGTCTTGGGCGGTAAGGTGCAAAATTTCAGCGGCTTTGGGAGCATACTTAAAGTCTTTCCACAAAATAGAGGCGCACCCTTCCGGTGAAATAACGGAATAAATACTATTGGAGAGCATTAAAACGGCATTTCCTGCCGCTAAAGCAATTGCTCCGCCCGAACCGCCTTCTCCGATAATAACGCTGATCAATGGTACTTTTAAGTTTAGGCAAGTGTCCGTGCAGGATGCAATGGCTTGTCCTTGTCCACGTTCTTCTCCCTCCAATCCCGGAAAAGCACCGGCGGTATCAACCAATGTAATCACGGGAATATTGAATTGCTCAGCCAGTTTCATCAAGCGAATGGCTTTGCGGTAGCCTTCCGGTTTTGCCATTCCGAAATTGTGATAGAGACGTGATTCCGTGTCGTTGCCTTTTTCGTGTCCGATAATCATTACGGTTTGATCGCCCAGTTTTCCGATGCCGCCAATAATAGCGTGATCGTCTGCAAAAGCTCTGTCCCCCGATAAAACAGTGAAATCTTTAATGAGCGCTTTGATATAATCCAGTGTATGCGGACGGTTTTCATGGCGTGCGACATTAGATTTTTGCCAAGCGTTTAAGTTTTTATAAGCCTCTTTTAATGCTTTTTCTTTTTTGGTTGTAATCCGATCTAATTCTTTTGAAATATCAATGCCGCGTTGGGTATTGTTTTTTTTCAATTCTTCAATTTGTGCGTCTAAGTCTGCTAAATCTTGTTCAAAATCCAAATACTGCATTTTTTTATCCTTTTGTTTTGATTTTTTGCATTATAGCGTGTATGATGAAAAAAGTCCAGTTTTTATCATTTTTCTTCATAAAACTATAATAAAAGGATAGAGGATATGTGGCAGGCGATTTTGTGGGAATTTGGTGTTTTTTGTTTTATGGTGTTAGCCTTAATGCTGGCATTTTTATGGGTTTTGCTACGTTTTATGAGTATTCAACAGCGACAGATGAGTCGCTTAAATGCACGGTTGAATCGTTTGGAAAAAGTGATTTGTCCGTGCACTTCAAATCGCCCTCTGCAAACAGAAATTTCTATTACAAAAGATGAGCCGATTTCTAAATACAAATCCGTGACCTTACCGGATGATATTCAAATTTCATTTATTGATAAAGAGGAAAAATAATGTCTGTTTTAACGCGCCCTCAAATGATCATTCGGTTAGATCATTTAATTCAAAATTATCAGGTTTTAAAAAAAATTGCACCAAAGGCGATTGCGGCGGCTGTTGTTAAAAATGATGCCTATGGTTTAGGGGCTGAGGCAGTGGCACGCGCGCTTTATCAAAACGGGTGTCGGCATTTTTTTGTGGCACATGGAGCAGAAGGAAAAAAAGTGCGTTCGGTTGTGCCCGAAGCAGCGATTTTTGTTTTGCAAGGTATGGGGGAAGATTCAGTTGCAGATTTTCAGGAAGCGCGTTTAACGCCGGTGATTTCTTCACGAGCCGAATTGGATTTTTGGCATCAAAATAAGGTGGAGGGAGTGCGGCCGATTATTAATGTGGAAACCGGGCTCAATCGGTTGGGATTTCGACCGGATGATTTAAAGCAATTAACGGCGTTGGAAAAAAAGGAATTTTCGTTTATTTTATCGCATTTGGCTTGTGGAGATGATACGCATCATTTTATGAATGCGCGGCAGTTATCTGCTTTTGAAGCGGCTCGTGCTTTATTGCCGGGTGTGCCGGCAACCTTATCGGCTTCGGACGGTGTTTTTTTAGGAAAAGATTTTCATTTTGACATGGTGCGTTTAGGGGCGGCTTTATATGGGTTAAATACAGCACCGTATCGCGAAGATAAGATGAAAGCGGTTTTGTATTTATCTGCACCGGTATTGCAGATCGTAGATGTGCCTGCAGGGCAATATGTGGGCTATAGTGCAACTTATCAGACGCGACGGCCGATCAAATTAGCGATTGTATCTATCGGATATGGAGATGGACTTGCCCGTTCATTACAAGGACGAGGAAAGATTTTTTTCAATGGTCAGGAAGCGCCGATGATTGGACGGATTTCTATGGATAACATTATGTGTGATGTGTCGGCGTTGTCAGATTTAAAAGAAGGGGATATGGTTGATTTATTGAACGATACTTATGGTGCGGATGAAATGGGGCAAGATGCCGGCACAATCGGATATGAAATTTTGAATTGGATTGGAAAAGGGGGGCGCGCTTGGCGAAACGTGCTTGGATAGGCTGGATTTTAGCGCTGTGTTTGGGAAGTGGGTCTGCTTTGGCCGATTTTCAGCATGGGATTTGTTTATATGGAACTCCCAAATATTCGGCCGGTTTTGAGGCCTTTGCGTATGTGAATCCAGATGCCCCGTTGGGGGGCTCTTTACGCCAGGCTACGTTTTCGGCATTTAACAGTTTAAATCCGTTTATTTTAATGGGGATGGCACCTGCGGGGATTGGACTTACGCATGACACCTTGATGAAACAAAGCGCAGATGAAAATTTTTGTGCATATGGATTGGTGGCGGACGGAATTGAGGTTAATCCAGACAAATCCGTTGTGGCGTTTCATTTAAATCCAAAAGCTCGGTTTAATGATGGAACGTTGATACAGGCTGAAGATGTGGTATTTTCGTTTAACATTTTGCGAGAAAAAGGGTTGCCGGCGTATCGGTATTATTATGCAGATGTAGAACGGGTTGAAACCCCAGATGTTCAAACCGTGCGCTTTCATTTAAAACCCAATGCGGCAAATAAAGAATTACCATTAATTTTGGGCGAATTACCGGTATTATCCAAAGCATATTGGGAAGGGAAAAATTTTGAGAAAACAACGTTGGAAGTACCTGTATCCAGTGGTCCATATCTGATTTCTGATATGGATGTGGGGCGATCTATTACCTATCAACTCAATAAGGATTATTGGGCAAAAAAGTTAAATGTGAATCGGGGATTTTATAATTTTGAAACAGTGCGTTTTGATTTGTATCGTGATTCAACTGTGGCGGTGGAGGCCTTTAAATCCGGTTTGTTTGATGTGCGTATGGAAAATGAAGCTAAGAAATGGATGGTATTTAAAAACTATCCCGATGTGTTAAACGGGCGTATTCAGCGGCGCGAATTTGAACATCATCTACCAAGCGGTATGCAGGGTTTCGTTTTTAATACGCGTCGGCCGATTTTTCAAAATCCAAATGTGCGGGCGGCGTTGGCATATGCATTTGATTTTAATTTTGTGAATCAATTTTTATTTTATGGCCTTTATAAACGTACAAACAGTTATTTTGACAATTCTATTTTTAAAGCAGATGGGATACCAACGGGTTTAGAATTAGCATTATTGGAACCATATCGTGATCAATTAGCTCCAGCGCTGTTTAACCAGCCTTATCAAGCGCCGGAACGCACGGGCAATATTCGGCGCAATTTAGGAATTGCGTTGGGGCTGTTGGGAAAGGCTGGGTGGATTGTGAAAGACGGCATTTTGGTAAATGAACAGGGGCAGCCGTTTCAATTTGAGATCTTAATTGATGCAGCATCTGCACCGACATGGGAGCGCGTGATTTTGCCGTTTATCGGGCAGTTGAAACGGTTAGGAATTACGGCTACATTGCGTGTGGTGGATTCCATTCAATATAAAAATCGTTTGGATGCGTATGATTATGATATGATTGTGAGTGTGTGGGGGCAATCATTGGCGCCCGGAAATGAACAACGATATTTTTGGGGTTCTGAAGCAGCTCAACAAAAAGGCTCTTATAATTATGCAGGTATTCAAAATAAAGTTGTGGATGACTTAATTGAAAAAATTATTTCTGCTCAATCAAAAGAAGAACATCTCGCAGCAGTTAAGGCTTTAGACAGAGTATTGTTATGGGGACATTATGTAATCCCTCATTGGCATACGCCTGTTCAGAGATATTTATTTTGGAATAAGTTTGGTATCCCTCAAAATACGCCACTTAAAGGTGTTGATTTAATGACTTGGTGGGATCAATCAGCAGAAATAAAATAAAAAACTATCGAGGCATATATTTTTTCATCGCCGTGGCTGCTTGCGTGACGCTTTGTTCCAGGCGCGTTTCTCTTTCGGAAGAAGATAATTTTTGAAAAGATTGATATTGTTGCTTCGCTAAAGTAATTTGTTCTTCTGTAAAGGAAACTTTAAATGCGTTTTCATGCATTTCATTCAGTTGTTTTTGTGTTAATTCCGGATGAACTAATTTTAAAGTTCGCATGGCTAAATCAATACCGAATTGAATGGCTTTTTGTTCGGTTTTATTCATTTCTTGAAAAGTTCGTTGGGAGATGTTTGCCCTTATTGTTTGAGTTATTGAAGGGGAAGAAGTTTCCTCTTGTGTTTGTGCTTGAACCAATGTGGGAGATAATGTCGCCGCTGCTAAAGAGCCTATGGCTAAAACTTTTTTCAATTGGCGTGTCAAAAAAGAGGATTTATTTTGATTTTTTAATCCGCTGGGATAAACCTTGGTATCTCCCAAAAAAGATTGAACTAATTTTAATTCTTCCATCTTCTTACTCCCTTATTTTATAAAGTCGAAACCATTCATATAATGCAATAGCACAAGCATTTGAAACATTCAAGCTTTCCATTTTCTCTGACATAGGTAATTTTGTTAAATAATCACAATTTTCCATTGTTAATCGGCGCAGACCGTCTCCTTCCGAGCCCATCACCAAAGCGCATTTATTAGGGAGCTTTTGTTCCACAATGGATTTCTTTGCGTATCCGTCCATTCCGACGCACCAAAAGTCAGCCTTCTTTAATTGTTCCATTGTGCGAACTAAATTTGTGACGCGAATAAGGGGTAAAATTTCCAAGGCCCCGCTGGCGGATTTTGCTAATGTTCCGGATTCTTGGGGAGCATTGGAATCTGGTAAAATAAGGGCAGTGGCTCCAAAGGCAACACCCGAGCGCATAATGGCACCGATATTATGTGGGTCAGATACCTGATCTAAAATAATAACTAAGGCATTGGATTGATGTTTCGTATCGGTAATTAAATCGTCTATCGTATATGTTTCAAGCGGTTGGACGTGCGCAATAATGCCTTGATGTACGACATCACGTCCAACAATGGATTCTATTTGCTCTTTCGAAACGTTATGAGCAGGAATGTTTTGAGGCAATTTAAATGAAGGGTGTTTAGAAAACCGAATTTCTAAAATGCGGCGCTTGGGATTTTGTAACGCCATTTCTATTGGGTGTATTCCGTAAAGCCAAAAGCCGGCAGATGTTTGTTTAGGTTTCATTTTATTTCCTTTTGTCGTTATCTTAACAGATATTTTTAAAAAAGCGAGTCGTTTTTTATCGTGTTAATAAAATCCTTACCATTTAATGGATAAAATAAAGAAAAGCAGAGGTTTCAATTGAAAAAAGACATTATTTTAACGGGCGATTGTATTGAACAGATGAAAAAAATACCGGATTATAGTATTGATTTGGTTTTTGCCGATCCGCCTTATTTTTTACAGCTTGGAAAAGATTTATATCGGCCGGATAACACAAAAGTTCAAGCCGTGACAGATAAATGGGATCAATTCCAAAATTTCGCAGAATATGACCTCTTTACGCGAGCATGGTTAAGAGAAGTTCGGCGCGTTTTAAAACCCAACGGGGCTTTATGGGTGATTGGTTCTTATCATAATATTTTTCGGGTGGGAGTGGCTCTTCAGGATTTGGGTTTTTGGATTTTAAATGATATTATTTGGGCAAAAACAAATCCGATTCCTAATTTTAAAGGAACGCGTTTCACGAATGCTCATGAAACACTAATTTGGTGTTGTCCAAATGAAAATGCTAAATATACATTTAACTATGAAAGCATGAAAGCCTTTAATGAAGGATTGCAAATGCGTTCGGATTGGTATTTCCCTGTTTGCAACGGACCAGAACGTTTGAAAGATAAATCCGGAAAGAAAGTGCATACAACTCAAAAACCGGAAGGTTTGTTATACCGGATTATTTTGGCGACAACAAATCCAAATGATGTGATTTTGGATCCGTTTTTCGGAACCGGAACAACAGGGGCTGTTGCAAAAAAATTAGGACGCCATTTCATTGGAATTGAAAAAGAAAAAAGTTATGTAGAATATGCACAAAAGCGGATTGAGGCTATTCAGCGCGGAAAAGGGACTTTGTATGAAGCGGTGCCGAAAAAAGAGCAAGTGCGGGTCCCGTTTGGGGCGTTATTGGCGCATGGATTATTAGAAGTAGGAACAAATTTATGGGATAAAAATAAACGCTTTAAAGCCGTTGTTAAAGCAGATGGTGCAATTCAGTGTCAAGGTTTGCAAGGTTCTATTCATCAAGTAGGGGCTTGGTTAGTTGGGGGTGGCGAATCTATTAATGGATGGATGTTTTGGCATATTTCTCAAGAGGGAAAATTGGTTCCAATTGATGTGTTGCGACAAAAATTAAATTCACAATTAAAAAAACAGCCATGGGATTAACGTTTTATTTAAATAAGGAGTTTTAATAAAAAGGAGGAATAGATGGAAACTCGAGTAGCAGTTATAGCTTTATTATTGGAAAGCAGAGAATCCGTTGAACAGATGAATGCTTTGCTTAGTCAGTATGGTGATTACATCATTGGTCGAATGGGAATCCCATATCGCGCAAAAGGAGTTCATATTATTTCTATTGCATTAGATGCACCGCAAGAAATTATTAGTGCCTTGTCAGGACAATTGGGAGCTTTAAAAGGAATTACCGTAAAAACAGCTTATACAAAGGGATAACTTGACTTTCTTTTAAAAAAAAGGTAAAAAGCTTTTAAAGAAATATGATTAACTAACGGGAAAGAAAAACTGACCCGAAAGGAGAAAAAATGTATAATCCAAAATCGCTAAAAGCTGAAGAATTTATTGACCACAAAGAAGTAATGGACACGCTGGCTTATGCACAAGAGCATGCGAAAGATGTGGGATTGATTGATCTAATTTTAAACAAGGCGCGTGAACGAAAAGGTTTGACGCATCGGGAAGCGATGGTGTTGTTGGATTGTTCTATCCCAGAAAAAAATGCCGAAATTTTCGCGTTGGCAGAGCAAATTAAAAAAGATTTTTATGGCAATCGAATTGTTATGTTTGCTCCGCTTTATTTATCAAATTATTGTGTGAATGGATGTGTGTATTGCCCGTATCATGCCAAAAATAAACATATCCCTCGCAAAAAATTAACTCAAGATGAAATTGCCGCTGAGGTTATTGCTTTACAAGATATGGGACATAAACGTTTGGCAATTGAAGCCGGAGAAGATCCTATCAATAATCCAATTGATTATATTTTAGAATCTATTAAAACAATTTACTCCGTAAAACATAAAAATGGTTCTATTCGGCGAGTGAATGTTAATATCGCAGCAACAACGGTTGAAAATTATCGCAAATTAAAAGATGCCGGAATTGGAACATATATTCTTTTTCAAGAAACTTATCATAAAGAAAATTATGAAAAATTACATCCAACAGGTCCAAAGCATAATTATGCATGGCATACGGAAGCTATGGATCGAGCAATGGAGGGCGGAATTGATGATGTGGGATTGGGTGTTTTATTCGGTCTTTCATTATATCGATATGAGTTTGCTGCATTATTAATGCATGCGGAACATTTGGAAGCAGTGCATGGTGTGGGACCTCACACAATTTCAGTTCCTCGTATTCGGCATGCAGATGACATTGATCCAACCGCTTTTGATAATGGAATTGATGATGAAACATTTGCTAAATTGGTCGCGTGTATCCGAATCGCCGTCCCTTATACGGGAATGATCATGTCAACACGCGAAAGTCAAGCTTGTCGCGAAAAAGTCATTCATTATGGGATTTCTCAAATTTCAGGTGGTTCTAAAACCAGCGTGGGAGGATATGCTGTCCCAGAAAAAGAAGACGAATCTTCTGCTCAGTTTGACGTCATTGATAACAGAACTTTAGATGAAGTTGTTTGTTGGTTAATGAAAATTGGTTATATCCCCAGTTTTTGTACCGCTTGTTATCGCGAAGGACGGACCGGAGATCGTTTTATGGCTTTGTGCAAAAACCTACAAATTCACAATTGTTGTTTGCCTAATGCCTTAATGACGTTGAAAGAATATTTAATGGATTATGCTTCCGAGAAAACAAGAAAAATCGGTGAGTCTTTAATTTTAAATGAATTAAAAAATATCCCAAATGAAAAAGTGCGGAATATTGTCATAGAACGACTCAATTTAATTGAATCCGGGCAACGAGATTTCCGTTTCTAAAAAATTACTGAAAGGACGCTTTTATAATATACTATCAGTATATGGGTAGGAGTGGTTTATGATACGCAGAATAGAGCAATTAATTGAAGTAGATGCTGTCGCAGCTGAGTTGGTTTTATTACGTGAAAAGCCAGAATTAATGCCCGAACATAAATTTGCAAATGGTCGGGACGATATGCTCCCTTATTTTAATCAAATGTGGTAAAAAAATTATGAAACTTATCAAAATGAAGATCAAGCAACGCAAATGACGCGTAAGCAATTTATTCAAAAAATGATCTTAAATCAAAATCCTGAAATGGTATATAGTGAGAATTCTACGTCTGAACAAAAATGTAATTATCAAATTACAAATTGGAAGCATAAATATCAAATGCAGATTAATAATAATTTTGATGCTGTTTTAAAAGAACAATTTGATAATCATTCTTTGATATCTCTTAAAAGTGAAAAAAATGATAAAATGGTTGAAAAAAACAGGAACTTTATTTGGTTTTTCAAAAGAAGAGATAAATCAATTATATCAGGCTGTTCAAAAAGATGATAACCATTCATTAAATATGAAAGCTGTTGCTTTGGGAAATAATCCTAACTCTTTTGATGACTTTCAGAAAAAAGAAACAGAAGCGTATGAAAAATGGCAAAAAGAGTCGGATACAAGCATAGAATTTGCTAACCAAAATTTAAAGGAACAAGTTAATGCCGCATATGGAAATTTAGTGGAAAAAGGGTTAACAAAAACACTGGCTGAAAAATCAACCCCTCAAAAAGAAGGAATGAGCTTGTTAACACAATTAAATAAATTACAAAATCTTAATGCCGAAAAAGAAAAACAAACTCAAAATTCAGATAAAATGATAACAGCAGCTGTAATAAATGTCGGTGGGCAAAATCGGTAATTTATTGTTTTTGAAAGGTACAGATAAATAAACCGTCTGTCCCCGTTTGTGCGGGTGAAAATTGTTTTTGATTAATTTTATGAAAACCAGAATGACGACTTAAAAAAGCTGTCGCTTGTGCCGCATTTTCCAGCGTTGTGAGAGAACAAGTTATATACGATAAAAAACCGTTTGGACGAACAAAAGAGACTGCCTTATCCAATATATCCGCTTGTTTTTGAACGAGTGTATTGACTTGTTCTAGTGTTAATTTCCACCGCATATCTGGGCATCGGCGCCATGTTCCCGTCCCAGAACAAGGAGCATCCACAACAACATGGTCAAAGGGTTTTTCTTGTGATAAATTTAAAGTTGTTTGAATAATGGAAGCGCCTGCACGGATGGCACGTTTTTGCAGTTCTTTCAAGGAGCGTTCCGAAACATCATGGGCAATTATTGTTCCCCTATTATGCATCATTTGAGCAAACAAAAGGCTTTTTCCACCGGCTCCCGCGCAGTAATCTAGTATGCGCATATTCGGTTTTATTTTCGTTTCTAATCCAACCAATTGTGATCCTTCATCTTGTACTTCAATTCGACCGGTTTGATAAGCAGATATTGTTTTTAAATTTATGCGTTTTTTTAAAATCAACCCGTAAGGTGACAGAGGAGTTGGAACGGTTTCAATCCCTTCGGATAAAAGTTGTTTTTGAATTTCTTCCCGATTCCCGTTCGCGCGCAAAACAATTGGAGCGGGTTTTAAAAGAGCAGGGAGTTCTGAAGGGGCATTTTGAATGAGAGGGATAAGCCAATCCGGTGTTTCATAACGTACCCAATCCGGGGTATTTGCGGGTAAAATTAGAGAATCGGTTGGTATTTTCAATTTAGTTTTTATATCTGTTTGCGGGAATAAATAATTCAATCGAGCTCGATGACGCAGATAAGTCCATACCAAATCTGTGAGCATGCGACGGTCTTTGAAACCAATATAACGGCGGGAGCGCGTGTATTGATTGATGAGTTCGCTGGCCGGTGTGATTGTTTTTTCAATTTGCTCAATCAATTCGGCAGCGGCTGTCAAAATTGCTTCAGGCTTCATCCTTTGTTCCCTTTGAAACCTGTGGCAACAACGTAAAATTCCGAAGAATCTTTACGACTGGCATCCGGTTTGGCATGTTTGACAAGTGAAAAATCTTTTTTCATTTGAGCGAGAAATTGATTTTCAGTCCCCCCTTGGAAAATTTTAGCGATAAAAACCCCGCCCGGATTTAAAACTTGTCGAGCAAAATCATAGGCCATTTCCAATAAACCCATGATGCGTAAGTGATCCAATTCGTGCAGACCGGTTGTGTTGGCAGCCATATCGGACATGACAATATCTGCCGGATGATTGTCCATTAATTCTTTTAATTTATTCGGTGCGTTTTCATCGGTGAAATCCATTTGAATCATTTTGGCGCCGGGAACAGGATTCGTGGGGAGCAAATCAATCCCGATCACCAGTGGATTTTCCGGTGTTGATTTAACCTTTTTTACGGCCACCTGAACCCAGCCACCGGGAGCACAGCCCAAATCAACCACGCGTTTGCCTGGTTTAAAAAAATGAAACTGTTCGTCCAGTTGGATAATTTTAAAAGCTGCTCGACCGCGAAACCCTAAACGATGCGCTTCCGAAACATATGGATCGTTGATTTGACGTTGCAGCCATTGTTGAGATGATTTCGTGCGACCACGCATTTTTTTCAGATGATTTTTGAGGGGTCTGGAATTAAACTTCATGCCGGTTTCCTTTTTGGGCAGTATAAAGAAAAAAGCGTTTTTTGTCAAGGTTGGACAATTTTAAGAAAAAAGGATTTTTTACTTGAATTATTTTAGAAAACATTTTATGAATAAAGAAGGTATTTTTGGCAGAGGATGAATCATGAAAAATTTAATGCGTGTTTTGTTGATGTGCGGTGTATTTTGGGGCGGTTCCGTTCAAGCGCAGAGTATTGTTTGGGGATTTGATGATGATAACAATGAAGTTTATATCCCAGTTCAATGTGATGGACAGTTTGATGAGGAAAACGGCGGGGTGTTTGTCCCA
The DNA here is from genome assembly GCA_944391585.1 of uncultured Alphaproteobacteria bacterium. Taxonomy (GTDB): domain Bacteria; phylum Pseudomonadota; class Alphaproteobacteria; order CAAHEQ01; family UBA3637; genus CALXUD01. Next base: position 23,461 of record CALXUD010000007.1, read on the forward strand.
ACTCCCGTGGAATTGTTTAATCAAGGTGAGCTATTTTTAAATTCCGGTGATAAAGCACAGCAATCTAGCGCCGGATATTGTTTTATGTCGGCGGCCTTACAAGGTTATGTGCCGGCGCAATATCGGTTGGCGCAGTTATATGAAAAGGGAATTGGTGTCCCTCAAAATGACTTAACAGCTTATAAATGGGCATATACGGCATCATTATCGGGTGATAAAGAAGCGGCGCGTTTGGCGTTGATGTTGGAGCAGTATTTAACAGCCGAAGATATTGAGTTGGCAACAAAAGATGTTCAAACGGTTATCCCGCAGATTAAAGCGGTGACAGAAGGTGAATTGCAAATTGCCGATCGGGAATTAAATCAAAAAAAAGAAAAATTAGAAAGTATCAATCAAGAAATTGATGCCTTGTTGGGAATACCTCCTCAAAAACCGGTGAAAGTTGCTTCAGCGGAAGAAACTTCGGCAAAAGAAAATAAACCGATTGTAGGAAAAACGGTGTCCCCGCGTAAAAAAATTATTTTCAACGAAAAGGATCGCTTGAAATGAAAAAAGGGATAGCGATTTTTTGCATTCTTTTTTTGTGGGGTTCGGTTTGTTTGGCTCAAGAAGTTTTTATTCCGGGGACGGAAGATGTGCCTTTGGCTGAAGGATTAGTTATTGTGTCGGGAGAAGAAGACGTTTCGTTTGATACGCCGGCGGGGCAAATTTTAATTGTGGAGGCTGTATCAGATACCTTATCCGCAGAGGATGTTTTATCCTTTTATCGACGCACATTACCGGCATTGGGATGGCAGCAAGAAGGGATGTGTCGTTTTGAACGGGAAAGTGAAAGTTTGACAATTTCGGTGCAAAAACAACATCCCGTATCTGTTCGCTTTGAGTTATCACCACGTGATTTTTAGTGCTTTTTTAAAAAAAAGCTTGACTTTTGATTTTAAATCGTATATAAGTCCGTTTTAGTTTTTATGTAGTAATCTATCTATTGGGGTAAAAAATGGCCAATATCAAATCGGCAAAAACAAGAATTAAACACAACGAAAAACGCGCTGAAATCAATGCGATTCGTTTAAGCGCCGTTAAAACACAAGTGAAAAAAACGCAAGCCGCTATTAATGCGGGAGATAAGAAAGCCGCTCAGGATTCTTTTGCGGCAACGCAAGCTGCTTTAGCGCGCGCCGGTCAGAAAGGGGCTTTGAACAAAAAAGCCGCTTCTCGGAAAATTTCAAGACTTTCTGCTGCCATTAAGGCGATTTAAGTTTTTGGAGAGTTAGGCGTTTTTCGCCTAATAAAAACATCTCGGTCCTCCTCCTATTCCGAGATGTTTTTTTATGTCTTTTAAAAAAGAGAATTTTCTTTTTTTTAAAGAGATGAGGATATTTTTTTTCTTTTGTCTAAAGATTTAAAGAACTAATTGATTCGTAAAAAAATTTTTTAAAAAAAGAGTTTTCTGAAAATGGAAGAAAAACAAAATATAGTAATTTTAAAAACTATATGTTGAGTCAAGCTTTTTATTTGCAAAAATTAATAAAAAGTTAATTGAAATTTTAAAAATAAACTTTTATGATGACCTTATCAAGCATAAAAAGATAACTTAAATGAACGGAAAATGGCGGAAAATAAGGATTTTAAGAGGTTGTCTTTTTTTTGCGAAGAGGTTTTCTTTAAAAATTGAAAGCCTAAAGCTTAAAAAGAAAGGCTTTTAAACGGAGAATTTCTTAAGAAGAAAAATGGGCTTCTTTAAAAGGGAAGTGAAAATTTTAAGGAGAGAAAAGAAAAAGAGTTGGAAAAAGGTTTATCAGAGTTAAGGTTGAAAGGGTGATAAAACAAGGAAGATATGTTTTAGAGCGCTAGAAATGAGAAATTGACGATCAGTCAGAGAATTAAAACGACGCAAGTCGGTATGTTAAAACAGTGTTCAAATGAATAAGTGAGGATGTTCAAAATGAATAAAGAAGGTGTCATGGCGGTGGAATCTGTAGAAGATATGGCGCAATCAATGGGAAATGTTTTTTCTTCTTCAGCCCCGATATTGGAAAGTATTGAGCGTCAATGGCAGGTTGTTTTTGAACAGTTGCGAGAAGCATTGGGGGATAAGTTGGCGCTACGGTGGTTGAAAAAAATTGAGCCGGAAAAAATTGAAGCCGATGTGGTATCTTTATTTGTCCCGTCACCGTGTATTGGAGAATTGGTCAGTCGTAATTATTCGGAGCAGATTTTAAAGTTATGGCAAGCGCATAATCCAGTTGTTCGAGAGTTATCATTTAAATTAAAGCCACTACAAAGTAAGGCGGTGGCGCCGATTGAATCTAAAAAGGAAATTATGCCCAAAGCGCCGCTGGCGTTGCCGGCTGTGCAAGCGATGACCCTAATGGATGAGCAGGGGGATTTAATGACATGTTATTTAAACCCAGCTTATACATTTGATTCGTTCGTGGTTGGAAAGTCTAATGAGTTTGCTTACGCAGCAGCGCGTCGAGTCGCTGAAGATGCTGATGTCTCATTCAATCCGCTGTATTTACATAGTTCTGTCGGATTAGGAAAAACGCATTTAATGCATGCAATTGCGTGGCGCATGCAAGAATTGCAACCGGGGCGCAGTGTGTTGTATTTATCCAGCGAGCAGTTTGTGCATCGGTTTATTAAATCGTTGCGTTCCAATACGACGTCGTCTTTTCGGGACATGTTTCGTTCGGTGGATGTGTTGATGATTGATGACGTTCAATTTATTTGTGGGAAAAAAGCAACGCAGGAAGAATTCTTCCACACCTTTAATGCATTGGTTAGTCAAGGCAAGAAAATTATTTTGTCTTCCGATTCGTCGCCGTCGGATTTAAAGGGGATTGAAGATCGATTAAAAACCCGTTTGGTGCAAGGATTGGTGGTGGATATTCATCCTGCCTCTTATGAATTGCGGTTAGCAATTTTAGAAGAAAAAGTAGCACGGATGGGTGTGGTTGTCCCAAGAGATGTTTTAGAATTTTTAGCTAAACATATCACAACAAATGTGCGGGAATTAGAGGGAGCTTTAAAACGAATCGTTGCGCATGCGGATTTAATTGGGGCACCCATCAATATGGAAACGACTAAAAAAGTTTTATCGGATGTATTGCATTCTTGTGAACGGGTGTTAAGTGTTCCCGAAATTCAAGAAGCGGTGGCGGATTATTTCCATGTGCGTTTGTTGGATTTAAAAGGTAATCGGCGAGATCGGAAAATTGCTCGGCCGCGTCAGATTGCAATGTATTTATCCAAAACGTTAACGACATTATCTCTGCCGGATATTGCACTGCAGTTTGGACGGGATCATACGACGATTATTCATGCGGTTAAAACAATTGAAAAATTGCAAGCGGATGATGTGCAAATGGCACGTGATATTCAAAAAATCACAACAATTTTGCAGGAGGGATAATGGCTGGTTCTTCATTTAATAATCCCTTTTTGTTAGGGTTTGATAATTTAGAGCAGATATTGAATCGGATTGCAAAATCATCCGAAAGTTTTCCGCCTTATAATATTGAGCAGATTGATGAAAATGTGTTGCGGTTATCCTTGGCGGTGGCTGGTTATACAGAAGATGATTTAGAAATTACATTGGAAGATAACCAATTGATTATTCGGGGGCGGCAAGCGCAAAATCCGAATCGTCAATTTTTACATCGGGGGATTGCAGGACGTGCTTTCATAAAATCGTTTGTGTTAGCAGATAATATGCAAGTGGGTAATGCCTTTATGGAATGGGGATTATTGAATATTGATTTATTGAGACCTCAGCGACAGTCCAGAGTGAAAAAAATTTCTATCCAAAAGAAAAAAGGAGACAAGACCTTAATCGCGTCTTGTGTTGTTAAAAAGTGATTGAAGTCGGAACAGGATATGCCGTTTCGGATCAAGCATTAGGGGTGGAAGAAAATCTAGCCTATGTGAAACGCGAGTATGTGGGACAGGAATGGGTTTGGTCCATTTATTTAGCTTCTAACGGAGAACGAATCGGGTATGCCGTGGATCAAAAAACAGCTTTTGCTCTAGTGTGGCAAAATGAATTAACGCCCATGAGTGTACACTAAATAATGGTTTAAATTTTAGCGTGTAAATTCTCGCCAAGTGACGGGAGTTTTTAACAACTGCCATTGTTTATCCAGCGGAAAATGCGTGCGGATGAATATGCGGGGGTCAGAAAAGAAAAATGTTTCATCATATTTTTTGCCGGCCGTTAAGCGAGATAAAGGAGGTAATTTTTTTTGCCGATTTTTCAGAAGATTTTCCATCGCCAAATCCGATTGGGCGTTTGTGCCGAATTTTTTCCCGCCACGACTCATCCAATAAGTGTCAACTAATTTCCATTGACCGTCTATTTTTACAGCATTCCAGCTTGAGTAATAAGGTTGCATTTCATTATTCAGTGCCACCCCAGTTAGAGTGCGTTCTAAACCGCGTAAAGCCGTTATGCCCGCAGATTTATTTTGATCAGCGGAATAAGGAACGGATTTGCCGGCATAACCTTGGATAATTTCAACGTCTAAGCCCATTAATTTCCCGATTTGTTGATATAAAGCAGCGTATTCTTGCGGCGTGCCAACGCGCGTTTGAAAGGGATTGTTTGATAAAGCATCCGGTGCTTTCCGACCCCTGGCGGCGTTTTGTTTTATTACCTTTTCTCGATAACCATCTTTATCCATTTGATAGACCATCCAGGAAGCCAATGCTCGTGCACGGTCTGCCGGTTTTTCCAAGTTATCCATAAAGTATTTTGCCAGCGATTCGGGTGTTTCGGCCACTGTATAAGGTGCGATTTTTCCGAACTTATCCGCTTTTGAATAACCAAGGGCCAAAACCGATTGCGTACATAAAAGACAAATAAAGAGTATTCCCCAAAAGTGTTTCATGATTTTTTATTCCCTCTCTTGTTTTTGAAACAACAAATCTTCAAAGTTTGTTTGTTGCGGATGTGTTTGGAGTGGTTTCGGCTGTTTTTCTTTTTCTTGTTGTTGGCGTTTTGAGAGTTGGTTTGTTAAAGAAGTTGCGGAAGGCGAGATCGTTGTTTGTATTTTTTGGTCGGCGTTTTTTAGTTGCTCTTGCCAAATTTCATAACGCCGATCCTCTTCTTCTTCCAAAGCGCGTGCAGTGGCGTCAGCCGCCGTGTATTTTGGTGATATCATGTGTTCCTCCAATTTTGGGCGTCCCGATTGGGACCATTCTTCCAGTGCAAATAAAGATAAGCGTGTTTTAATTAATTGGGCAATATGGGATAATTCATTACGGGTTTTGAAAGGTAGTTGAGCGAGCGCCATTGCGCGGCGGTTTGGAGCTTTTAAAAAGCGGAGTACTTCACCGCACTGTTCAAAATTACAAAAGCGCATGACTTTATCATCTTGTTGCGGGTGATAAACTGCGCTTTTTACCGGTAATCGTTTTAAAATGTTTTTAGCACAGATATAATGTTGTGTTTGTATTAATGCGGAAAACAAAGTGTGATTTGTTTGAGAATCTTGATAAAAAAAATCGTATTTTTTATTTGAAAGGGTTGTCCCTTTAAAGGAGCGAGGAGAAGCGATTAATCGGCGGATCAATTGTTGAGTTGCAAGTTGCTTTTCTGTTAAAGTTGGCATCTATATCCTCCTTTTTTAGGAAACTCTCCCGATTTTTTAAGTATATGATGCAAATCGATTTTTGTCAATGAAAACGTCAGATGTGCTGATTTATCCTTGAAAAAAAAATCAAAATATGCTATGAAAAATTATTATTAACAAAAGGAGAGTAAAAAATGCGTCGTAAATTAATCGCGGGTAATTGGAAAATGAATATGTTTAAAGAAGACGGATTGAATTTGGTGCGTCAGATTTTATCGCATGTAGAAGGACAAAAGCTACCGTTTGATGTTTTGGTTTGTCCGCCATTTACATTATTATCCGATGTATGTCATGCCGTGAATGGAAAAGTGTTCGTGGGCTCTCAAGATGTGTCGGTTGTTTCCGAGTTTGGCGCATTTACGGGTGATGTATCAGCCAAAATGGTCGCTGATATTGGTGCCGAATATGCTATTGTCGGTCACTCTGAACGGCGTGCCGGAAGAGGTGATACAGATGCAATTGTGCAAGAAAAAGCATTTAACACAATTGAGGCAGGTTTGATTCCAGTGATTTGTGTCGGTGAAACATTGGAAGAACGGGAAGCCGGCAAAGCATTAGATATTGTGTCTGCGCAAGTACGTGGATCTTTGCCAAAAAATGTGAACGGAACGGTTGTAATTGCGTATGAGCCTGTTTGGGCGATTGGAACAGGTAAAATTCCGACATTGGAAGACGTAGCGCAGATGCATAACACGATTCGGGCTGTTTTGACGGAAATGCTCGGGCCAGATACGGCGGATCAGATGCGTATTTTATATGGTGGATCAGTGAAGCCGGGGAATGCTAAAGAATTGTTAGCGGTTTCCAATGTGGACGGTGCATTGATTGGTGGTGCCAGTTTGAAAGCGGATGATTTTTGGGCGATTGCCGCGACTCAATTATAAGGAGAAGATTTTATGTATTCCATTATTTTGACTATCCATATTATTTTAGCGGTGGCTTTGACTATTTTGGTGTTATTGCAACGTTCTGAAGGAGGTGCTTTAGGAGCTTTAGGGGGTGGCAGTGGTTCCAATTTATTTACGGGTCGCCAAGCGGGTAATTTTTTATCACGGGCAACAGCGTATTTATTTGTGGCATTTATTTGTACCAGTTTATCGTTGGTGATCCTGGCTAAAAACATGACCGGTACGGAAAAAGTTTCTATCTTACCAACAGAGTCTGTGACTCAAGAGGCGGAACAATAGAGGGATATATGCAAAAAAAAGTTGCTTTGAAAAATTTGGTTTTTTCAAATGAAAATCCTTTCATTTTAATTGCGGGGCCATGTCAAGCCGAAAGTTCTGAACATGCTGTTCAAATGGCAGGTGAGCTTCAAGAAATGTGTCAGAAAATGGGTATTGGTTATGTGTTTAAAGCATCATTTGACAAGGCGAATCGGACAAGCTTATCCGGCAAACGTGGATTGGGATTAGAGGCTGGATTAAAAGCTTTTGAAGCAGTCAAAACTCAAGTGAAATGCCCGATTTTAACGGATATTCACGAGAGTTTTCAATGTGAACCGGTGGCAGCTGTGGTGGATATTTTACAAATTCCGGCCTTCCTCTGTCGGCAAACGGATTTGATTTTAGCAGCCGCAAAAACCGGTGCGGTTATCAATGTCAAAAAAGGGCAATTTTTGGCGCCGTGGGATATGAAAAATGTTGTGGCTAAAATTGAAAGCACCGGAAATGAAAAAATCTTATTGACGGAGCGGGGTGTTTCGTTTGGGTATAACACGCTGGTGGTGGATATGCGTGCGTTGCCGATTATGAAACAAACGGGTTATCCGGTAATCTTTGATGCAACGCATTCCGTACAGCAGCCTGGAGGACAAGGGACAAGTAGCGGAGGGCAACGGGAGTTTGCTCCTGTTTTGGCAAATTGTGCAATCACAACGGGAATTGCCGGAATTTTTATTGAAACGCATGAAACTCCGGATACAGCCCCTAGTGATGGTCCGAATATGATTCCTTTAAATCAAATGCCAATGATTTTAGAAAAATTAATGGCTTTTGATAAGGTTGCAAAAGAAAAATAGTTTTTTAATCAAAAAATCTGTAAAAAAAGGAGAAAAAAATGACAGAAATTATTGATGTAATGGCTCGGGAAATTTTAGACTCTCGAGGAACTCCAACTGTTGAAGTTGACGTGGTTTTAGATGATGGTTCTTTCGGTCGGGCTGCGGTTCCAAGCGGAGCTTCTACAGGTGTTCACGAAGCGGTTGAATTACGCGATGGCGATAAAGCTCGTTTTGGTGGAAAAGGTGTTTTAAAAGCCGTTAATGCCGTGAATACGGAAATTTATGATGCTATCGTCGGAATGGATGCCGAAGAACAAATTGAATTAGATCGTGCAATGATTGAATTAGACGGCACAGAAAATAAAGGTCGTTTGGGCGCAAATGCGATTTTGGGTGTTTCTTTAGCTGTTGCAAAAGCTGCTGCTGAATCTACTGCATTACCTTTGTATCGTTATATCGGTGGAACATTGGCTCATACTTTGCCTGTTCCAATGATGAATATTTTAAATGGAGGTAAACATGCAGATAATCCAATTGATATTCAAGAGTTTATGATTATGCCGGTTGGAGCAAATTCTTGCTCTGATGCCATTCGGATGGGAGCTGAAATCTTCCAAGCTTTAAAGAAAAATTTAAAAGCTGCGGGAATGAATACTAATGTCGGAGATGAAGGAGGATTCGCTCCTAATATCGGTTCCGCAAAAGAAGCTTTACAATTTATTGTAGACTCTATTAAATCTGCCGGTTATAAGCCAGGTGATGATGTTGTGATCGCGTTAGATGCGGCTTCTTCTGAATTTTACAAAGATGGAAAATATCATTTAGAAGGTGAGGGAAAAGTATTAACAAGTGCTGAACTGGTTAAATATTATGAGGATTTAGCAAATGAATTCCCAATTATGTCTTTGGAAGACGGTATGGCTGAAGATGATTGGGAAGGTTGGGATTTACTCACCAAAACACTCGGTGGCCGGATGCAGTTAGTGGGCGATGATTTATTTGTAACAAATACAAAACGTCTGGCTATGGGTATCGAGAAAAAAGTGGCAAATTCCATTTTGGTAAAAGTAAACCAAATCGGTTCTTTGACAGAAACTTTGGAAGCTGTTGATATGGCACATCGCGCAGGATACAGTGCTGTGTTATCTCACCGTTCCGGTGAAACAGAAGATGCGACAATTGCTGATATCGCTGTCGCAACAAATTGTGGTCAGATTAAAACGGGTTCTTTATCTCGTTCCGATCGCTTGGCAAAATACAATCAATTGATTCGTATTGAACAAGAATTAGGCGATACAGCTAAATTTGCCGGTCGCTCTATCTTCGCAAAATTCAAAAAATAAATTTGAATTTAACTTTAAAACCCCGCTTTCAAAAGTGGGGTTTTTTGTTTTGTAAAATAAAAAATTTGATTTTGACAATAAATTATATACACTTAGCTTATAATGTTTTAAATTTTATTTGAGGAGAGCTTATGTTGTTCAAAAAAAATCAATCAGGTCGTAGTATGGTAGAAATGCTCGGTGTCCTTGCCATTATTGGCGTCTTGTCCGTTGGAGGGATAACAGGATATCGGCAAGCGATGGAGAAACATAAAGTAAATGAATTTTTAAATTACTTACAAATGGATTTGATAAATGCTGAAAATGAATTTCAATCAACAGGCCAAGTTAGTAAAACAAAATCGGTGATGCCGTCCTCTTTTTGTTATTTGAATAAGCCTAATTGTTGGACTATAACTTATCCGAGCAGGATATCTTATCAAGACAATGTTCCTAATGAATTTTGTAGAGCATTAAAAAGTGTTTTGTCTTGTGATAAATTAACAGAAATGGTAGAAGAAATGACCTCGGCAGAAGTTTCCTATTGTCTTTTTAATGAGAATGGGGTTGATTGCGGTATAGGACTACAAATTGAGTGGCCAAATTAGTTTTTTATAGCTAAATTTTTTTCAACCGTTTCGAAAAATAAAGGAATTGATATCGGCTTCGAAATATAATCATTACAGCCAGAAGCTAAAATCTTTTCTTTATCTCCGCTCATGGCAAAGGCCGAAACTGCAACAATTCGGGTATCAGCTATCTCGGGAGTTTTTCGAATTTGTGCTGTTACCTCTAAGCCTGAAATTTCGGGCATTTGAATATCCATTAAGATTAAATCCGGTTTTTCGGTTTTTGTAATTTCCAACGCCTTTGTCCCTTCTAAGCATTCTATAATTTCATAGCCTTTTGTTTTCAACAAATCTGAAAACAGGCGCATGTTCATTTCATTATCTTCAACAATTAATATCTTACTCATTATTTTTCCCCTTTTTTAATACATATTTTCTGATTTAAATGGTCGCAATAACAAATCGTTCAATCCTTCATCTAATGTGGCATCGTGGAACAGGATTTTATCCAAAACTTGGCAGATTGGCATATCCAAACCCAATGCGGCAGCGCGCTTCATAACGGCCTGTGTTGTGGCAACCCCTTCTACTGTTTTGGTAGAGCTTTCCAATATCGGTCGCGCATGTCCGGATTTCCCGATTTCCAAACCCAAAGTATAATTGCGGGATTGTTTGGAGCTGGCGGTTAAAACCAAATCCCCCACACCGGATAAGCCTAAGACAGTGTGCATGTGACCACCCAATGCTTTTGCAAAACGGGCCATCTCGGATAAGCCACGGGCAATAAGTGCCGCACGAGCATTGTCGCCGAGATTATGACCTTCCACAATTCCGGCTGCAATGGCAAATACGTTTTTGAGAGCGCCACAGATTTGAGGTGTGATAATATCTGTTGAAGAATAGGGACGAAAATAAGTAGAACCTAATGTATTGACTAGCTTATTTGCCAAATCTTCCGATTCGGCAGCGATGGTAACTGCCGTTGGTTTTTGTTTGGCAACTTCTGCTGCAAAACCCGGACCGGACAAAACAGCCGGGTGGATATTCGGTATAACATCGGCGACCACTTCGCTGAGCAATTTTCCGGTGGATACTTCAATTCCCTTGGCACATAAGACTAATGGTACATCCGGGCGCCAAAAAGGTTTTATTGTTTCCAACATCGAGCGAGTGAATTGAGCCGGCGAGACAAGCAAAATTGTATCTGCCCAATCAATCAGAGATCTTAAATCCGTTGTTGCGTTGATTTCTGGAGGCAAAATAACATCCGACAAGAAAATGTTTTGGTGATCCGTGTTGATTTGATCAACCACATTTTCTTCCCGAGCCCATAAACGAACAACATTATTTGCACGATGAGCTGTTATGGCTAAAGCTGTTCCCCAAGCGCCGGCACCGATGATTCCGATCTTCATTTAGGCATCCTCCTTTATAGCCAATTCTTTAGCGGCGACATAGTTGAATTTGCCGGACCCCAACAAGGGAGGAGCATCTGTTACAATTACTTTTGACGGAAGTCCTAATTCCGTGACGCCTGCGGATTTGAATGCTTCAATCATTCCTTCTTTTGTAATATCTTTACAGGTTGTGATTAAAACAATTTTTTCGCCTTTGCGTGCATCCGGAATATTGACGGCACCAGAAACAAAGCCCGGCCATTTTTTGTCAATGACATTTTCAACGGAAGTTAATGAAACCATTTCGCCCCCAATTTTTGCAAAGCGTTTACAACGACCTTTGATGAAAATATAACCTTCTTCATCAATATCTACAATATCGCCGGTATCATACCATCCGTCTTTTGGCGGATCTAATTCCAGCGGTTTTTCAAAGCGCATGTAGCCCATCATAATATTTGGTCCTTTGAGCCATAATTCGGCTCCGTCTTTAATTCCTTCAACCGGTTTGAGTTTTGTTTCAATACCCGGCAGAACGCGTCCGACAGATCCTTTACGAGAATGCAGGAACGTGTTAACAGAGATAAAGGGTGAGCACTCGGTGGCTCCATAGCCTTCCAAAATCCGGATACCGAATTTTTCGCTCCATACCTTACGGGTTTCGTCTTTCACTTTTTCCGCACCGGCAGCCACTAAGCGCAAGCTGTTAAAATCATATGGGTTTGCACATTTTGCATAGCCGGCCAAAAATGTATCTGTTCCCAAAAGCAATGTGGCGCGAGTAGAAGCACAAATCTCCGGAATAATGCGGTAATGCAACGGTGTTGGATATAAAACCGTTTTGACCCCCAACAGTAAGGGTAAGATGGTGCCCGCACCGAGCCCAAAAGAATGGAACATCGGTAGGCAGTTCATCATCACGTCATTTGGTAATACGTCCAAACGAGAGGGGACTTGATAACAGTTGGAAAGGATATTCTTGTGGGTGAGAAAAACGGCTTTAGGCATTCCTTCAGAACCCGATGTAAATAAAATTACAGCCGGATCTCGGCTTTCTATGGATTGTTCGGTTGTTTTGCGATAGACTTTTAACGGATTTAACGCCCCTTTTATACCAAACACTTTATCAGTAGTTTTTAAAGTTGGTTTTAAATCCTCTAAGTATAAAATACGCACACCGGCGGCTTCAATTTCTTCAACCAAGGCATCCAACTTACCAAGTTGAACAACTTTTTTCGCAGTAATAACTGTTTTTAAGTCAATCGTTTTGCAAGTGGCAATGACTTGTTTAGGACCGGAGGAAAAGTTGATCATGGCCGGAATTTTGGCAAAAGCGTGTAAGCCCAAAAAAGATAAGAGACAGGCATTGGATGTCGGCAACATTAAGCCAACATATTTTTCATCCGGAATGGCACGATGAATTAATTTGCCCAAGATAAACGCGCGCATAAAAACGGAAAAATATTTCAGCGGTTGGCGTGTAGTATCTTCTAAAATAGGTTTGAATTTTCCTGTCATGCGCATTGCACGGGCTAACGCCTCAAAAATCGTCAGGTCTTTTTCATATGAATCAAAATTCATATTGGAATGAATATCATATAATTTAGAACTGGACTTTTCACGGCATTCCCTTGTCGGCATATCGTCAGGGTATTTAAAATCAACCGGCGGCAGTACTGTCAACGTAATTTTAGGGAACCAACGAAAATCTGCTTTCGTTTTTAACACACGTGAAAAAAATGTAAAGCGGGCGCCGTCAATACGAATAGGGACAATGGGAGCCTCTCCCTTGACGGCCATCATGGCTGGACCTTCATAGATTTTCATACGAGTATTTCCATCACTGATAAAGCCTTCCGTAAAAATCATACAGAGTTGATCTTTGCGCAATTCCTCCACCATATCCTTAACAGCGAACGGGCTGAGAGGATCCAATGGACGTACGTCTACCAAATTAGTCATGAATTTGACAAATGGTTTTTCCATCAATTTATCATTAATGGCAAAAACGATTTTGCGATCAATGAATGTGGAAATTAATAAAACATCCATATAAGAGCTATGATTAGTCATAATGAGAGCGCGTTTACCCGCTTTTTCCAGATTTTCAAGCCCAACAATTTTTGCACCATAGAGGAAAGAAAAAACGCGTTTAAACATGCGTCGACGAGAATCAATCGGTAAAAGGCGAGTCATATAAATAGCGATAAAAATATTGAGGATGCTGAAAATCAACAAGACAGTCAGGATATTAAAGAGCATCAATTTAATTGCTAAAACAAACAAAAAGCCAATAGTAACCCCTAATGCATTAACCATATTGGAAAATGCAAAAACACGTCCTATGCTTTGCGTATTGGTTTTCATTTGAAGCAGGGTGTAAAAGGCGATAATATAAAAAGCGGCCAAGCCTCCTAAAACGAAGATATCTGTTAAAATGCGCCAGTATTCAAAATCGGTTGTTAAAAATTTAGAAATAGACAAGTTAGAAACTGTTTCTTTTAATAAGTTATCACTGGCCATAACCAGGTCAAACAAGAAAACGGTGATTAAAAAAGTTACAAAAGAGGTATAAGCACCCATATTGTTTTTGCGTGAAACGCGTGCGTAAAAAAGAGATCCTAATCCGTATCCGATTGCGAAAACAGATGTTAAGAACATCACAACAGACCAACGAGCATTTAAAATTTCTTTTCCGTATTCGGCAGAGAAAGTAAAAACAACAGTTCCAAGTAGCCAAAACCAAGCAATTCCTGTGAGATAAGACCAACTGTCAAATTTATTTTTAAGAGACGTGGCAACCGAACCAAAAACTTGTAACGGTTGAGAAATGATTTTCAAGTCAGCTTCTGCCGCTGGTGTTGCAGGGATTTTTAAAGAAATTAAATAACCCACGAAAGAAAGAACGATACCAAGCAATAAAATCATTTCATATTTTGCATTGAATTTTAAAATCGAAACCAGCAAAAGAACGGCAAAAACATAAGATAAAACAGTGGCCATTTTTAACCATGTGTTGCCGGCATTTAATTGATTTGTCGGAACTAAAGTTGGTAAAATGGAATAATTCAAAACACGCATCATTGCTCCGACAAAGCCCATGCTGGCGATAATCATGACAAAGAGAAATAAGGAGTTAATGGATAAACTGAAAAGAGCTAAAACCATTAAACCAACTTCTAATAAACGAATCCACCGAATGAGGGTGGATTTGGCGTATTTATCAGCGAATTGGCCGGCATAAACGGAGGTTGCACAATAAACAAGGGCATATAAAACAACGCTTGTAATAATAATCATCGGGCTTTGCATGCTCATTTGATAGGTGACAAAGAACAAAAACACCAATCGCATGAAACTTTCATTTAAGGCCGATAAAAATTGGGAAGCCAGTAAAGGGGAAAAACGCCGATTGTTTAAGGTTGATAATAACATAAAAAA
>CALXUD010000008.1 GCA_944391585.1 uncultured Alphaproteobacteria bacterium
CGAGTCTCTGCGCGCCCACCATTAAAAAATAAGGCGGTTTATCCGTCTTTTTTTTATGAGTGAAGCCAGAGACGAAGAACTCGTAAGAGGGCGCTAAGCAAAAAGGCCAATTGCTTGGCGTTTTTGTCTGCAAGCCCAATGATATCTTAATGAGCAAAGCGATATTTATATCGGGCATGCGAATTTAGATTCCATTGCACGAAATGGCGATAGCCATGTGTCCTGCGCGCCCACCATTAAAAAATAAGGCGGTTTATCCGTCTTTTTTTTATGAGTGAAGTTTTCAGAGAAAGAACGGTTAGGGGATTGGTCAGGTAGAAGGTTATTCTGGAAGAAATGTGTTTTTTTATCAAAAAATGAAAAAAGTTATTTACAAATGCTTTGAATGTGGCTACATTTTAAAGTATGAGAAACGATGAATTAACATATTCAGCACAAAAATTCCGCAATTTTGCGGGTTTCCCTTTTTATTTTTATTTCGCCTAAAAGGCGAACAGATTTCTCATATTTTTATTTTATTTTTCGTATTTTGGTTTCAATTTTTAATAAAAAGGTTTTGTTATGTCATTTTCTATTATTCGTGCATTACCGACAGTGTCGGAAGTTATGGAAAAATATCCGCTTTCATCTGATTTAAAAGAACTTAAGTTAAAAAGGGATTTAGAAATTCGGTCTGTTTTTGAGGGAGGAGATAATCGGTTATTGGTTATTGTCGGGCCTTGTTCGGCAGATTATGAAAAATCGGTTTTGGAATATGTTTCAAAATTAGCTAAATTGCAGGAACGGGTTCGGGAGCGCTTGATTTTAATTCCACGTGTTTATACCAACAAGCCTCGTACAAACGGACTTGGGTATAAGGGGTTAATGCATCAGCCGAATCCACAGGCGGCGCCGGATATTTGTTCCGGATTGTTTGCTTTGCGCCGATTGCATTTAAAGTGTTTTTCTGAAACGGGATTATCGGCAGCGGATGAAATGCTTTACCCAGATGCTTTGGGGTATGTGGCAGATTTGCTCAGTTATATTGCTGTTGGTGCGCGCAGTGTTGAAAATCAACAGCATCGGTTGGTTGCCAGTGGGATTGATGTTCCCGTCGGAATGAAAAATCCGACCAGTGGAGATTTAAAGGTGATGTTTAATGCAATTTATGCAGCACAGAATAAGCATGTGTTTGCATATCAGAAGCAAGAGGTGCATACTTCCGGTAATTCGTTGGCGCATGTTATTTTGCGAGGCTATGCGAACAAAGAAGGTGAAAGTGTATCCAATTATCATTATGAGGATTTAAAGCATGTGGATTTATTTTATAAAAAGGAATCCGTTTTAAAAAATCCGGCCGTGATTGTGGATACCAACCATGCCAATTCAGGTAAAAATTTTAAAGAGCAGCCGCGAATTGCGCATGAGGTAATGGAAAGTCGACAAGAAAATTCTGATTTGAAAAAATTGGTGAAGGGTTTAATGATTGAAAGTTATTTAGAAGAGGGACGGCAAGAATTAGGAGAATGCAGTTATGGAAAATCCATCACAGACGCCTGTTTGGGATGGAGGGATACCGAGCGTTTGATTTTAAAGTTGGCAGAAGAAGTGTAAATGTTTTTTTGTAATAATTTGAAATATATCTTGTGTTTTGTATGCTTGACCGCAATATCATTCTATGTCTAAAATGGTATGTGTCTTTAGACAAATTAACAAAGGAGAAAAGCATGAAAAAATTATTATTCGCTTCAACTTTATTGGTTTTATCCACTCCGGTATTCGCATTGGAAGTGACTCATCCGTTTTATTTACCGGAACAAGGCGGTGTTGCTTCATTCACAACGGCGGATTATCTGTATCAAAATACGGATAAATCCAATTTTAAAACAACGTCTAAAACA
The DNA here is from genome assembly GCA_944391585.1 of uncultured Alphaproteobacteria bacterium. Classification (GTDB taxonomy): domain Bacteria; phylum Pseudomonadota; class Alphaproteobacteria; order CAAHEQ01; family UBA3637; genus CALXUD01. Next base: position 1,881 of record CALXUD010000008.1, read on the forward strand.
TTAAAAGAAGAAGTTGCTGTTGGTTTGACAGATACAGTTTCTGTATACGGAAATATTTCAAACACATGGTTGGATTTAAGAGAACCGCCTTATACCCGTTCTTTTAATGACAATACAGAGTGGAATGTGGGAGCTAAATGGAACATTGTTCAACAATGTTGTTGGTTTGTTCAAGCACGCGGTGCTTTTGGTATTGCTCATGATGATATCTCATCCGGCGATCGCCAATCTATTACGGCTGGTTTAAGTGCCGGTTATCAATTTGGTTCGGTTTTAGGCTATGTTAAAGCGGATGGAAATTTCCCGGTTAATGAAGGTAAAGAAGATAATGAGTTCGCTCTGGCCACGGCAATCGGCGCTTATGGTTTGGTTGCAGATAAAGTAGCTTTAGACGGATCTTTTGAAAACTTCTATGACAAAGAAGATAATACAAAAGATTGGACAGTGCGTTTAGGGGCTAATTATCTGTTCACTGAAAAATTGGCTGTTGGATTATTCGGACGGTATTTATTGCATGGTTCTGAAGATGCCAGTGGATATCAAGTGGGTGTTAACTTGAATGTTGCTTTTTAAAGCATTTTAATGATAAAAAGGTCGTCCGCTTGGGCGGCCTTTTTTTATAGAAAAATTTGATTTTTATTCCGTTTTATGTTACTATCCTTTCTTAAAGGAAGGAAGAAATGTCAGTCTATGAAGAAACGCCGTTTTTTCGGCTCAGAGAGTTTAAAAAAAAGGATTTTTATCGCTTGACAGAAATTGCGCGAGCAATTAATCGGAAGGCTCTTAGGTGCCAAAAACAGGGCTATTTCCCGTTTTATGCATTTCAAGTTGATCAAACGGTTTCTGATGTTGATACGATTTTGAGAAAAAAAGTGCAAATTTTTTTGGAAAAGGCTCAAAAAGAACGTTCAGTTTGGCCGCGCTCCACATATCGATTAGCGGTGGAGAATCAAAAGGGAGATTTAATCGGCAATGTAACGGTGGATATGCTGCCGATTTTAGAAGATGGTAAAATTATTTATGGTGATTTGGGATATTTTGTGGATCCTCGTGCAGCCGGACGCGGTATAATGACACAAGCAGTTTGTCAGGTTTTAAGGTATTATTTTAAAAATAATGAACGTTTGGATATTACGGCCCATCCGGATAATGTTTATTCCAGTCGATTGATTGAGCGTATTGGTGGAAAAGCGGTTGGTTTTGTTCAGCAATCACATTATCAAAATGAGCCACGGCGTGTTTTTGTTGTTTTGAAAAAGGATTTTGAAAAAGCGTTATTGCATTTAGAACGATTGCACAAAATTAGGAGTCATAGTGTATGTTTTCGGACGCACATTTGCCAGAACCAAAGATAATTAGCGAAGTTGAAAATCCGCCGGATTTATGTGTAATTCAGGAAGCAGATGGTATTTTTTTTGACACACGGTTTACAACCGAGCGACGGATTCGTCGATATATTTATAAAATGTTATTGAAAGCTCACTCGCTTTTGCCGGTAGGGTATTACTTTAAAATTTATGAAGCGTATCGTCCGTTGCAGGCACAAATTCAACTGTGGAAAAATGTTGTAGCAGAACAAAAAAAATTACATCCGGATTTGTCAACTGATTCTGAAGAATTTATTGCCTTATGTGATGTGTTTGCGGCTAATCCGTATCGTCAGGGCAGTGGGCATCAAAGTGGCGCGGCAATTGATGTTTCTTTATGTGATGCTGAAGGAAAAGATTATGATATGGGTGGTCAAGTGCGTGGTTTTGACACTTCGGCAGATTTCGAATATCCAGTATCTGAAACCGCACGTCATCATCGTTTGATTTTGCGCGCAGCATTGGAAAATGTCGGTTTTGTGAACTATCCGGCCGAATGGTGGCATTATTCTTTCGGTGATCGCTTATGGGCGCGACTGACCGGTTCAAAAATTGCTATTTTTTCTCGATTAGATTTATAAGTTAAAAATGATGCTTTTCTAAAATCCAGCGGGAGGAATTCATTTTTATTTCGCCACCGATTCCAAAAGCCAGTTCTATCTGACAAGAACGGCAGGTCGGGATTTCCGGAATATTGTCTTTCCCCCGATCGCCCCCATTCGCAAAAACCAGTGTTTCCGTTGGATATTTTAAGCGTGCTTTTTTTAGTCCATCGTTGGCTGAATTATCCGAATCGTCAAACTCAATCACATCAATCACACCTTTAATGTTTTCCATAATGGTGCGGCGGGTGAAGGCTGTCATAAAATTTTTTCCTTTTTTGCGGCAAAGCCAATCATCGGAATTCAACAGAACAATAACGCCGTCAGATTGTTGTGCGCTTTGTTTTATCATTTCAATATGTCCTTCATGAATCGGATCAAAACCGCCAGATACAATATAATATGTTGTCATTAACCGAGTTCCTTTAAAACAAATTTAAAAAAATCAATTAATTCAGAGAGTTCACTCCGTTCTAAATCTGATTTCGCTTCCGAAAGCATTTTTTGTGTATTGGTTAATCGTTCCCGAATCCGTTCAGATTTCATATTTATTTCTTGGCCTGCCCATGCAAGTACGGGACATAAATTACGTCGAATTTCGGCAATACCTTTAGAAACTAAAAAATTCATTGGTTCTTTTTTATCGTTGTTATAAATAATGAGTCGACCAGGGCGCAACGTTAAAATAATAGGAGCTCGATTCGGCAGAATCATAATATCGCCATTCACAGATGGCAATAAAACCCGATCAGCAGCTAATTCAGCTACCGGATAAGATGGAGAGATGATTTTAACCTTAATTTTATTATTTAAAGGAGAAGGTTCCGGTTCGCCAAAGACAGAGGGCAATAAGTTAGGATCATTCGGAAAAAGAAAATCATCAGTTTCAGGCATTTTTTATTTTTTCCTCTGTTGTTTGTAGCTCTTTTGCTTTAGCGATTGCTTCATCTATCGTACCGACCATAAAGAAAGCTTGTTCCGGCAGTTCATCATGTTTACCTTCAACGATTTCACGGCAGCCGCGAATGGTTTCTTTCAAATCAACGGAAACGCCTTTGCGACCGGTGAACACTTCACCAACCGTGAATGGTTGCGATAAAAAACGTTGGATTTTGCGAGCGCGAGAAACTGTTTTTTTATCTTCGGCTGATAACTCATCCATTCCTAAAATGGCAATAATATCTTGCAAGGATTTATAAATCTGTAAAATCCGAATTACTTCACTGGCGATATGATAATGTTCCTCTCCGACTAATTCCGGGGTTAGTAAGCGTGAAGTAGATTCCAGCGGGTCAACCGCAGGATAGAGTCCTTGTTCTGCAATTTTGCGCGATAAAACGGTTGTAGCATCTAAGTGCGTAAAGGTAGTAGCCGGTGCCGGATCGGTTAAATCATCAGCAGGCACATAAACAGCTTGAATAGAGGTAATGGACCCTTTTTTTGTGGAAGTAATACGCTCTTGCAAAGCACCTAAATCCGTTGCGAGTGTTGGTTGATAACCGACAGCAGATGGCATACGCCCCAAAAGAGAGGATACTTCAGCCCCAGCTTGTGTAAAGCGGAAAATATTGTCAATAAATAGAAGAACGTCTTGTGCCATATTATCACGAAAGTATTCGGCAACAGTTAAACCTGTTAATGCAACCCGTGCGCGTGCACCAGGGGCTTCGTTCATTTGACCGAAGATAAGAGCTGCTTTAGAGCTGTCTTTTTTTAAATCAATTACGCCTGATTCAATCATTTCTTGATATAGATCATTTCCTTCACGCGAACGTTCACCGACGCCGGTAAAAACGGAGTATCCACCATGCATTTTTGCGATATTGTTAATTAACTCCATAATAATCATTGTTTTGCCAACACCGGCACCACCGAACAGGCCGATTTTTCCACCCTTTGGGTAAGGGCAGAGCAAGTCAATAACCTTAATCCCTGTTGCTAAAATTTCTGTGTTAGGGGCTTGATCTGTAAATTTAGGCGGATTTTTATGAATGGAGCAAGTGATGTCTGATTTAATAGGTCCGCGACCATCTATTGGGTCACCGGTAACATTCATAATACGCCCTAATGTGGCAATACCAACCGGAACGGAAATCGGTGCGCCGCTGTTTTCAACTTCTTGTCCTCGCACTAATCCGTCTGTGTCCGACATAGATAAACAGCGCACAATCCCATTCTCTAAGAGTTGTTCTACTTCTAAGGTTATTTTTTTGCCTTGATTTTGCGTGTGCAAGGCATCGTAAATTTGCGGTGTTTCATCTTCATTAAAGCGGATATCCACAACGGAACCGGCAATTTTGATAATTTTCCCTATTGTTTTTTTGGAGCTCATTTTTCCCTCTTTTTTATAAACCAACGGCACCTGAAACAACCTCGGCAATTTCGGTGGTGATTTTGTCTTGGCGGGTGCGTTTATATTGTTTTTGTAATTTAGCTAACATATCTTTTGCATTTCGTGTTGCGTTATCCATCGCAATGAGGCGTGCTGCGTTATCGGATACTTCTGTTTCCAATAAAACCCGATATACATAGGCGACAATGTATTGTGGTAAAATACGGTGCAAAGCGCCCACATCAGATGGTTCATAATCATATGCTTCCGGCAGACGGGTTGAATCAGTGAGCAAATCTTTATCCAATGCGCCCAGTGGTGAAAGCATTTCGACCCCTCCGAATGCTTCTAAAAAAGTTGATTGATGTAATGTAAGTTTTTTTTCACCGGTTGCAGTGCGGCGAATGTAATCAGGGTCTTTAGAATCAATTAAAAATTGCCATGGGTTTTCTTTGGAAAACAGTTTATTGGGAACTAATTGTTCTATTGTTGGTTTTTGGGAAATGATAGAGTTAAATTGATTATAAATCAGCAAACAAACATCAAATAAGTCTTTTTTAAAAGAGTCAATCATGGCTAATGATAATCGTTCGGCGTCTAAATAAACATCTTTGTCCATTAATTTGCGCTTTAAAATCCGCATTGGAGTGTTTGGGTAAAGTCGTTTTAAAATCTCGCCGCCACGGGTACCAAAGCAAAAAAAAGTAATTTGTTTCCCCTGTTTTTGAAGATACTCTACCACCTCTTGTGTTTTTTGAACCACCATTAGACTAGAGGCGCCGGATAAACCATCATCTGATGTGATAATAGTTAAGACGTAGTGTTTGTTTTTCCCATTTCCTTTTAAAAGTGGCGGCAAAGGCAAGATTTGTTCCACGTTTGAAAAACTCAGGGAATCTTGGCGTACGGATGCACTTCGAATTAAACGGCGAACAATCCGATTCATTTCCATCATGTAAGGAGTTGTTTTTAAAAATGAAGCGTGTAATTTTCTCAAACGAGAAACGGCCACAATTTTCATTGCGGATGTTACTTGATAGGTTGATTGAATCGTTTTAATGCGATCCGATATTTTCTTGAGTCCTGCCATGTGTTTTAAAATTTTCCGTAAATGTGGTTAAGAATTGCATTAAAGTTGTTTTTATTTCGTCTGTTAAATCTTTTTGAGTGGCCAGTTTATCTAAAATTTCAGCCCCCTCTTTTTTAATTTTTTCTTGTAAAAGCGTTTCATAATGACTAATTTCCCCGATTTCAATACCATCTAAAAAACCGTTTACTCCGGCAAAGAGAGACACAAGTTCCTGTGGCATGCTCATGGGCTGATATTGTTTTTGATTTAAAATTTCGGTTAAGCGTCCGCCCCGTTTTAACAGATTTTGTGTGCTTGGATCTAAGTCTGAGGCAAATTGAGCAAATGACAAAACTTCCCGATATTGCGCCAAATCCAGTTTTAGGGAACCTGCTACTTTTTTCATTGCTTTTGTTTGAGCGGATGAACCGACACGGGAAACAGATAGACCAACATTGATTGCCGGTCGGATTCCTTTATGGAACAGGTCACTTTCTAGGAAAATTTGACCATCCGTAATGGAAATAACATTGGTCGGGATATAAGCTGAAACATCGCCCTCCTGTGTTTCAATCACGGGAATAGCCGTTAAAGAGCCTCCGCCTTTATCCGAACTGAGTTGCGCTGCACGTTCCAAGAGGCGAGAGTGTAGATAAAATACATCGCCCGGGTAAGCTTCACGACCGGATGGACGACGTAATAATAAAGATATTTGCCGATAAGCGACAGCATGTTTAGATAAATCATCAAAAAAGACAATTGCATTCATTCCATTATCACGAAAGTATTCACCCATTGCACAACCAGCGTAGGGAGCCAAATATTGCAAGGAAGCGTTATCCGCCGCCGTTGAAGCTACGATGGTTGTATATTCCAAAGCACCATGTTTTTCAAGCAGTCGAACGATATCCCGAATTGTGGATTGTTTTTGACCGATGGCGACATAAATACAATAAAGTTTTTCTTTTGGATTTTTAGTTGATTCATTAATTGCTTTTTGTGCCAAAATGGTATCTATAATCAAAGCGGTTTTTCCGGTTTGGCGATCCCCAATAATGAGTTCGCGTTGACCGCGGCCGATAGGAACTAGTGCGTCAATCCCTTTAATCCCCGTTTGAACAGGGTGTTTTACTTTATCTCGATCAATAATGGCGGGAGCTGATCTATTAATGGGGAAATATGCATCCGGTGTTAATTCTTCTTTTCCATCAATAGGTTTTCCCAATGCATTGACAACACGCCCCAACAAGCTTATCCCGACCGGAACGGTATTTGGTTTACCCGTTCGGTAGACGCGTTCACCTTCTTGAATGGTATCATCATCATTGAAAATCATGATATCCACCGTATCGGGATTTAAATTTAGGGCAATGCCTTCTTGATGTGAAGCAAATTGAACCCGTTCTCCCATTTCAATATTTTTTAGACCGTTAACACGGGCAATGCCATCAGAAACAGATAAGACTTCACCGACTTCAACAACACGCGGCGCTGCGGATAGTTTGCCGATTTCTTTTTGAAATTTAGCTGCAATTTTTTTTGCATCCATAGATTGAACTGTCGTTTTCTTTAATTCAGACTCAAATTGCGATAATATTCCTTTTAAGGAAGCGTCAATGACAACCGATCCGACTTTGACGGAAATCCCGCTGATAAGTTTAGGTTTGACTTTTAAATTAAATTGAAGTTGATTAATTTTTAAAAGAGATTTTAATCGTTCTTGCAGACTTTCTAATTGTTGAGGTGTTAAGGGAATGGCGGATTCCACTTCAACAAGCGTTGGTTTTTCCTTTGTTTTTGGCATTTTAAATCCTTTTTTCAATTATTGAGAGCATTTTATCATTTTATATTTAATGTTGCAAGCGGATGTTATGCCTTATAGGTTTATTTATATGGAGTTAATTTTGCTGCAATAAAGCTGTTTTTTGACGCAGATTACACTAATAAATCTTGTTTTTTAAAGAATTTTTACCCATGAAAAATCCCTTTTCTCGGTATATGAGGAAAAGGGAAGTGATTTTAATATAAACTATTGGTTGAATTCTTCGGCAATGTTGTTGCCGGTTGTGGAAACGGATTGTCCCATATTTGAAATTTTTTCATTTGTTTTTTCCACTAATTGTTCAGATAAATTTGAAGCTGATTTAAGTGTTGCCGAGGTGTTTTCAGTTGTTGAAGCGTATAGAGAATGAATTTTCCCCGTGATTTTTTGCCAAGAATCCATTGGTTTGATATCCAGAAAAATCCAAGCACATAAAATAAAAGCAATAATAAAGCCAATTAATTTAATGATGAAACGAACCAAAGTTTCCATTTTTTTTCTCCTTAATTTATGATATAATATGAACTATATATAACAAATAGAGTAATTTGTCTAGATGCAAAGTATAAAAGTAGGGGCGCTTGAAGTTTTGATTGAGAAAAACAAACGTGCCCGTCATTTGAAATTACGATTTAATAAAGAAGGTGTTCCGTCGGTAACGATTCCGTGGTGGGTGTCATATCGAGTCGGGGCGCAATTCGCACGAGAAAACGAAGAATGGATTTTGAAAAATCAGAAAAAATATCAGGCGCCTAAGCGATTTAAAGATGGGGAGGTAATAACGGTTTTAGGAAAAACATTGATTATTATCCATCAACCGCAGGCACGACGGGGTGTTTGGATAGAGGGAGAAAACTTGTTTGTTTCAGGACCATTAGAGCATTTACATCGGCGTGTGCGGGATTTTATTAAACAAAAAGCTTATGCTGTTATTCAGGAAAAAAGTTTGATATTGGCAGCACAAATTGGAAAGCGCCCGACTCGTATTACTTTGCGAGATACTTCATCACGTTGGGGAAGTTGTTCAATGCAAGGACATCTCAATTTTTGTTGGAAATTAGCGTTGGCGCCCGACTATGTTTTGGAATATATTATTGCGCATGAAGTAGCTCATTTACAGGAAATGAATCATAGCTCTGCTTTTTGGAAAATTGTTACAACTTTAACGATGCATCAAGCAGATGCACATATTTGGTTGAAAAAAAATGGTTCTTCCCTGCAAGCGTGGGAGTAGGGCTGTTGATGGAAAAGTAGCTTACATATGCAAGTTTTCCAGAACGACAGTTCCCTTTTTCTGGCGAGCAATGGTATAAGCTTGCCGCAAAGAATCGCGTACATAATAAGGTTGTGGGATTTTTTCCATTGTGGCGATGCCGGTTTGATCCGTCGAAGAGACAACGATTGTGCCGATATTAGCCATCCGATCAATGAAAGATTGGATTGTTCGACTGTCAACAATACGGAACAATTCGATTTCATCAATTGTTTTACCAAAAATTCCCGTAATGATAATCAACCGCTGATTGGTAAGAACATAAGTTCGAAAAATTCGTTTGAAATAAAGAGCAATTAGAAAAATGCCTAAAGTTATAATTGTTAATAACAAATAAGCAGGATTATATTTTACATCGGCAATAGAACCTGTTACTTCCCAGATAAAGTCTTCATCAGGATTAATAATGCTTTGAATAATATCAAGATTGCTCATAAAAACTCCTTTTTTTTGATTTCATTACGTTTAGTTTAATTAAAAAGCCTTTAAAAAGCAACTTTTTTCTCATTTTATTCAAAAAAAACATACAATCATATTTATTTTACATTTTACACGTTTTTTGTGTTGACATTCATTTTTTTACTATCTAAAGTTGTATTGATGTTTTTAATTAACTAGGAGGTTATTATGAAAAAATATCTATTAGGTGCAGTTGCATTCGCTTGTTTATTAGGCGCATCTTTTGATGCAAGTGCACAAATGAAAAACTCAATGCAATCTGATAAGGGTACTTATGTGCTGGCCGATGTCGGATATGGTTTTGGGACAGGCGCTTTTGATGATACTGTTTTGTTTGGTGTCGGTGCCGGTTACAAAATGGATAAGTATTTGCGTTCAGATGTGATTGTTGAATACCGCGGTTGGGGTGATGTTGACTATCAAACAACAACGGGAAAACACCATTCCGATGTTTGGTCTGTTCCTGTATTAATGAATGTATATGGAACATACCCGATTTATGATGGTATTGGTGTTTACGCAATGGGGGGACTTGGTGTTTCCTATAATAAAACAGACGATTTCTATGCCGCTAAAGGTGAAGGTAAATTTGACTTTGCTTGGAACCTTGGTGCCGGTATTGAATATGAACTCAACGATTGCTGGTCTATGGATTTAGGTTATCGTTACACGGATTTGGGCAAAGCCAAAGTGAAAGTTCGTGAAGGATTCCTAGATCGCAAAGGAAAAGACTTAGAATCTCATGATATCAAGTTAACTGTTAGATATCATTTCTAATCTTTTTGAAAGAAGAGGAAAACGGGTCGTTCTTCGACCCGTTTTTTTTATTATATAAAAAGAAATTAAGCCGTTTATTTAATCTTTCATTTCTTCAAAGGCACTTTTAGGTTCACCGCAAACGGGACAAACATAGTCATCTGGCAAGTCGGCAAAAGAGATGCCTTCAATTGCCTCATCATAGACGTATCCACAAACGGTGCAAATATATTTTTTAGTCATGAGTATTCTCCTTTCTTTGTTTTATTTTTGATTGAATATAGTTTTGATATTCGCCATAGGTAATCGGTTCGCCCATGGTGCCGGGAAATAATTTTTCAACAGAGCATAGAAAAACAGTGTGTGTTTTTGTTTCTTTTGTTTCTAGCACATGCCCCTCCATTCCGGCAACGGCGTTTGTTAAGGCGGGCAATCCATTGATTAAGGTATGCGGAATATCCTTCCATTTATCTATTTTACGGGAAGAATGAAAACCAAATCGTTCAATCAACGGGTATGGATTTTCTTTTCCTAAAACAGATAAAAAAAAGTATTTTGTTTTTAAAATTTGTTCGGCGGTATAGGATATTTTTCCCAATGAAACAATGATTTGTGGTGGATTTGCTTCCACAACCATCACAGAATCAATACAGCTGCCGATCAGTCGTCCATTCGGTTCTGCAGCACCAATAATATAAAGACCATGAGAAATTTTAAAAAGAGTTTGTGTGTCCATTTTGTTTTTATCCGTTTTTAAGTTTATTTTTCTTGAAAAGAATCGTAAAAATGATATAGTAATTTTGACAAAAAGTAAAGGATTAAGAATGAAACACAAATATAAAATGATAACAGTTTTTGCCGGTGCATCCGGCTCTATTTCATCAGTGCATCATGCACCGATGCGTCAGACGGGAGAATTATTAGCTTCTCATGGTATTACAATGGTTTATGGTGTGGGTGATGAAGGAATGATGGGGAGTGCTTTTCAAGGAATTCGTAACAAAAATGGTTCTGTAATCGGAATTACCACACCAAAGTTATTGGAATTGCAATGTCGGGATAAAGGTGTTTTCCGCCCCGGTGAAATTGAAATTGTTAAAACGTTATCTGAACGTAAACGCAAGATGTTTGAATTGGGGGATGTGATTTTAGTTGGCCCCGGAGGATGGGGTACAATGGATGAGTTTGCTGAATTTGCGGTGACGATCCAAACAGGTGAAATTCCTAAAAAACCAATGATTTTTTTGAATTATAATGAATTTTGGAAACCATTACAGGAATTAATTTTAAACATGCTGCAAGAAGGAACGCTTAATCAGGACAAAGTCGATTTTATCGAATTTATAGAACATCCGGATGAAATTTTTGAAGCCATTGAAAAAGTTCAAAATCGGATTGATGCCAATTTGAAAGGTTTTTAGTTTTAATGTTGAAAAAAATGCCTTTTCTCTCAAAAGAGCCGGTTGTTATTGGTTCAATGATGCTTTTGGGTGCATTGTCGACATTGGCATTTGCTCCGTATCATCAGATTTGGATTTTGTTTTTGACGTTTGCGGTGCTTATGAGTGTTCTGAATCAAAAAAGATCTTGGCGTATCTTATTGGGGCGGGTATTTGTTTTTGGGTTTGGTTTTGGTGCTGTTTCCATGGGATGGGTTTGCCAGGCATTAATGATTGACGGAGGTCAATTCGCTTGGCTGATTCCATTAGCTTTAATCGGATTGGGTATTTTTTTCGGCTTTTGTTTTGTTTTACCTGCATGGGGTGCTTTATTTGTGCCGATTGGTGTGCGGCGATGGTTGGTTTTCGGGGCTTTATTCGTTTTGGTTGAATGGGGGCGTTCGTGGTTTATTTTTGGCGGATTGCCTTGGAATTTATTAGGGAATGTATGGACGGGTTTTTTGCCTGTTTTGCAAGTGGCTAGCGTATTTGGTGTTTACGGTCTTTCTTTGTTGAGTGTTTTATTGTTTACGGCGCCTGCGTTGTGGAAAAATAAGCCAAAATTGGTTGTGGCTGTTTTTGGGGGTGCTTGTTTTGTGGCGTTGATGGGGGGAATTCGCCTTTATACAACCAATGTAAACAGTGTTTGGGGAGTGCGTTTGCGATTGGTTCAGCCTAACATTCCTCAGACATTAAAATGGGATTGGACGCAGTATGAAAATAATTTTTCAAAATTGATTCGTTTATCGCGGAAAGATAATCAAAAAATTACGCATGTGATTTGGCCGGAAAGCGCTGTACCATTTATTATGAATGAAAATGAAGGAGAGCGCATTCGTTTAATGTCGGCTGTGCGGCAGGGCAGTTTTTTATTAACAGGTGGATTGCGACGTGTTGCCGAAACAAATGAGATAGCTAACAGTTTTTTCATTTTAGATGATTTAGCGGATATTCGGGGATATTATGATAAAGCTCATTTGGTGCCGTTTGGAGAATATGTGCCGCTGCGCGGGATTTTGCCGATTGATAAAATTGTGCCGTTTGAAAGTGATTTTTATCGGGGAAGTGGTGTGACAACAATGATAGTTCCAAAAGCACCTCCTGTTAGTCCGTTGATTTGCTATGAAATTATTTTTTCAAAGGCTGTTGTAGATTCAAAAAATCGACCGGCATGGATTGTGAATGTGACTAATGATGCATGGTTTGGATTGTCGGCCGGTCCTTATCAACATTATGATGCGGCGGTGATGCGTGCCGTGGAAGAAGGATTGCCTGTGGTGCGTGTAGCAAATCATGGTGTTTCGGGAGTCATTGATCCATTGGGTCGCAGTGTCGGACGTTTACCGTTAGGACAGGAGGGAATTTTGGATGCCGATTTGCCGGTAGCATTACCGGAAACGATTTTTGCACGCTTTGGACAGGGGATTTGGGCGATTTTAGTTGCTTTGATTCTGCTTTTTTCCGTAAAAAGGCAAAATAAGTCTTGACAAGATTGTTTTTTTTAGATAGTATGCAGCTTCAAGTTTTCTGTCATAAGGCAGTTTGTCAGTGAAAGGTGAAGTATTATGAAAGTTCGTTGTTCCTTAAAGTCCGCAAAAACACGGGATAAAGATTGTAAAGTGGTCAAAAGAAAAGGCCGTGTGTATGTGATTAATAAAAAGAAGCCTAAATTAAAGGCTAGACAAGGCTAATGCCTTAAACGGCTTTGGTGTTTTTAAAAGGTTCATGATTCATGAGCCTTTTTTTATTTATTTTTCCTAGATTTTGTCTTATACTGAATAAAAAAGGGAGGATAAAATGGCGGATAGGTTTGTTTTAATTATTCTGCTGATGATAATCGGTATTTTGTTAGTTTATCAATCAAACATGATGGGCAACCCAGCCGGTGAAACATACTTGGCAGCGCAAGAATTCAAACGATCCGTGGATTTAAATTGATATGTTTTTAACTATTGGCTAACCCAAATAACACGTGTCATCCATAAAACTTCATTTGCTTTTAAATGAATATCCGGATGTTGAGGGTTGAGTGATTTTAAATCAACATGTAAGGCCGTTTTTTTTATGAGTTCTTTTACCATTACTTCTCCGGTTGTTAATTTTACGACAACTCTGTCTCCTTTTCGGACTTCAGAATCAGGTGCTACAATCAATTTATCGCCATCCCGATAAGCCGGTTCCATGCTGTTCCCAGATACTTCCAAAGCGTACACGTTTTTGTTTATCATAAAGGGAAAATCAATCCCATCCCAATTATCCGTCGACAAGGGATAGCCGAAATTGTCAAAATATCCATCTCGGCCTGCTTGTGCTAAACCCAGTAACGGAATTGTGAAATGATGTGGTTCCGATTCGCCGGCTAGCTCCATAAATTCAAAAATAGTGGTGTTTGTGGCTTCCAGAACTTTATTCATGCTTTCAGTGGAAGGCCATCGTTTCCGACCATCGCTTCCCAAACGTTTGGATTTATTAAAGCTGGTTGGGTCTAAACCGGATTTGATTGCCATTGCGGAAAGAGAGAGACCTTTTGTTTCTGCTAAATTGTCAATGCCGCGCCAAATTTCTGAATAAGTGAGTTGCATGTTCGTTCCTTTTTTTTATACATATGAAAATATGCTCTTATTAGTTGAGTTTACCATAACACAGAAAAAATATCCTGTCAATAGGAATTTTTTCATAAAAAGGGATTGACATATAGTTTTTTATGTATTAGTTCTTGTTTTGTTCTTGTTTGGAACATAATTATTGCGTTTATTAAGAGGAGTTTATGGATGAAAAAAAAGCAGTTTTATCAGAATTTGGTTGATAATCGGGAATATATTCCTTTTGAAAATTCAGAAGAAGCCTGGTTATGGTGTTGTCTATGTGAAAGTCTTGGAAATCAAAGAGCAAAAGGCTCATCCGGGCGAATCGCTCGGCCATGCGAATCGTCTGACATTATTTTATCGGTTAAAAAATTGGTTCAAGCAGGGCAGCTCAATCAAAATCATTTAAAGGTTTTGTCTAAGTATGGACTCTTGCAAATCCCGCCGCATGAAAATTTTGGGCAGCCCCCTAGAGAATGCTCTTTGTGGCGAGAAGGGTTGAAATTGTTGGAAAATATTTTAAGACTGAAAGGAATTGTTGCATGAAAAAAACAGGATTGGGATATCGTTATCCATTTGCAATTGTCGGTTTTGGAGGACGTCGGACAAAATGGTGGATGCGCTTTTTAAAAAAAGGTTTTTATCATTGTGTGTTGGTTTTAGGAAATGGATATGAATGGATTTTTATTGATCCGTTGGCACATTATACAGATGCAATCATTCTACGAGATATTGATGTGATTTCCTTTTTGAAAAAGAACGGTTATCAGGTTTTGACGGCACAACCCGAAATTCCGCAAGATACACGGATGCGTTTTCGTCCCTATACATGTGTTGAAACGGTGTTGCGGTTTTTAGGTATAAAAAGTCCTTTTATTTTAACACCTTATCAACTTTTTTGTTTTTTATCACAAAAAATAGGAAAATAATCCTTGACAAAGGAAAAAAAGTATGGTATAAGGAGACTCAGTTAGCAGCCAGAACTGTATCTGGTGTTTTTAAAGGCAGTCCGATAAAGGGCTGTCTTTTTTTTATCGCAATTTAACGTTGTGTTTTATTAAAGGAGAAAAATTTAAATGCCTGATATCCAATTACTGTATCAACAATACCAAAAAGCAAAATCACGGCGTGATTTATGGGAAAATGTGTGGAAGGAATGTTATGAATATGCTTTGCCACAACGGGAAAGTGTTTTTAGTGAATCCACCAGCAAGCAAAACAATTTGTTTGATGGGACAGCGCCCGATTGTGTGGATCAGTTATCGGCTTTGATGCTCAGCGAAGTGACCCCACCTTGGATGCGCTGGTTTTCTTTAACGGCCGGAACGGATTTGACGACAGAAGAAGTGCAAAGTGTTCAAGGGGGATTAGATAAAATTTCCGAAAACCTGCAAATTCATTTTGATCGCTCGAATTTTGCAATGGAAGTGCATCAATGTTATTTGGATTTAATTACGGTTGGAACGGCTTGTTTATTATTTGAGGAGGCTCCGATTGGATCTTCATCGGCTTTTCGTTTTACATCCATTCCGTTATCGGAAGTGTGTTTAGATGAAGGAGCAACCGGTCGATTAGATATTACATTCCGCCGTTCTCAAATGGATTTTTTAACCTTGAAAAATCGATTTCCACAAGTTGAGTTTTCGGATCGTTTTGTCAAGCAAGCTAAAGAAAAAGAAATTAAATTTCAGGTCATTGAATCTGTTCAGCCGCGGTTGAAAGGCGGATATGATTATGTGGCCTTTTTGGAACCCGATAGCCAGTATGATTCCATAAAGGGATTGAATCCTATTTTAAAAGAAGGTGTTTTTGAAACCTCTCCCTTTATTTCATTCCGCTGGCTGAAAGCACCGGGCGAGGTTTATGGGCGTTCTCCCGTGATGAAAGCATTGCCTGATATTAAAACAGCAAACAAGGTGGTGGAATTAATTTTAAAAAATGCCACAATCGCTGTCACGGGTATTTGGCAGGCCGAGGATGACGGAGTTTTAAATCCGGCGAATATCCGCTTAATGCCCGGTGCGATTATTCCAAAAGCGGTCGGATCAAAAGGTTTGACACCTTTGGAGGCGCCGGGAAAATTTGATGTATCCCAGTTAATGATTGATGATTTGCGTTCGCGGATTCGTCATGCCTTATTAGGCGATAAATTAGGACAGTTGGATGATGAGCGGATGACGGCAACAGAGGTATTGGAGCGCTCAAATGAAATGGTTCGAATTTTGGGAGCAACCTATGGGCGGCTTCAAACCGAATTATTGATGCCGATGGTGGATCGAGCGGTTTCTATTTTACGTCGCCGAGGAGAAGTTCCTGAAATTTATATTGATGGTCGACTGTTAAAAGTATCCTATAAATCAACACGCGGGGATGATCAGGCACAAAAAGACGCTAACAATGCACTACTTTGGTTAAATTCAGTTTTACCGTTAGGTCAAGAGGCATTGCAGACGGTTGATATTGCAGCATTTGTTCATTGGTTAGGAGATAAATTAGGGGTTCCGGCGGATATTTTTAAATCTCAAATTGCACCGGTTTTACAGTTCCCGACATCTTTAGGAGGAATGGATGCTGCAGAACATTGATCAGCTTTTTGCCCGTGTGTTTAACACATCATCGGGAAAAGAACTTATGGCGTATTTGCGTTCAATAACTTTAGAACGGGTTTTAAGTGCAGATGCGTCTGATGCCGCCATTCGTTTTTTAGAAGGGCAGCGTTTTTTAGTGCGTCAGATGGAAAATTTTACTCAACGCGGAAGTGTGGCGTACTCAACTATGGAAAAAGGAGAAACAGATGGTTGAAAAAAATAGAGAAGCTGTTTTGGTTTCAAAGGCCGAATCGGCTCAAAATGAATTGTCTGAATCAATGGCAATTCCCAGTAAATTTAGAAAACAGGATGGAACAATTAATGTGATGGAATTGTTAAAATCCTATTTGGCTTTAGAAAGAAAATTGGCTGAACGCAGTCAAAAAAACATTTTGCAAAATCAAAAAGGCTTCATGCCGGCTAGTGCGGATGAATATCAGATTGATTTAAAAGCATCCGGCTTAACGATTGATCCGGAAATTAACCGGCGTTTGTTTGAATTAGGTTTTACGCAAGAGCAAGTTCAAGCAGTTTATGACTTGGCAGCTGAAAAAGTTGTGCCGGTGATTCAGCAATTGGCAGCAGATTATCGGACGGATCGGGAATTAGCTGATTTAGAAAAAGAATTCGGCGGTGCCGATCGGTTTAATCAAGTGGCACGTCAAATTTTCTTATGGGGACAACAAAATTTGGATTCAGATGTGTTCCAAGCCTTGTCTTGCTCCAAAGAAGGGATTTTGACAATGTATAAAATGATGAATTCAAACGAACCTGTTCTTTTAAAAGAAAAAGCAAATCAAAGAGAGGTTGTGAGTGAGGAAGAATTGCGCAAAATGATGCAAGATCCCCGCTATTGGAAGCAAAATGATCCGGCTTTTGTGAAGAAAATTGAAGACGGGTTTAAAAAATTATATGGATAATCTTTTCAAAAGACCCATAAAAAGGCGTTAGAAAAAAGGCAGAAAATCTTTCTATAACCTTTTATTTTAACAGGTATCGGAATTGTCTTTTAAAAGGCAATTTTTTTTATTAAAAACAAAAGGAGAAAAAAATGTCAGAAACGACAGAAGTCAGTACAGCAATTGATGCGTCTTTTATGAAACATTTTGAAGCAGATGTTCATAATGCGTATCAACAACAGGGTTCTAAATTACAATCAACCGTGCGTTCTAAAAGCGGTGTTAAAGGGGTTTCCACAACTTTTCAAGTTTTAGGAAAATCCGTTGCCGGCACGAAAACACGTAATGCTCAAATTGCAACAACTGCCGTAACACATGAACCGGTGGAATGCACATTAACGGATTATTATTCCGGTCAATGGGTGGATTCATTGGATGAATTGAAAGTGGGTCATGATGAGCGCAAAGCATTGGCTTTATCCGGTGCGTATGCATTGGGGCGTAAAACCGATGATTTGATTATCACGGCGTTGAATGGCGCGACTCAAACTGTTGGAGAAGCAACAGAGGGATTAACAAAAGCGCGTATTTTAAAAGCCTTTACAACACTGAATAATAATGATGTTCCGGATGATGGGGAACGGTATGGTTTGGTTTCGCCGGAACAATGGAATCAATTATTAAACATTGAAGAATTCTCTTCTTCCAATTATGTAGGGGAAGCTTATCCGATGATTAACGGATCTGAAGCTCGTAAATGGATGGGAATTGTTTGGATTATGCATACAGGTTTACCAGCCAGCGGTTCGGACACGACAGCAGCTCATACTTGCTTTATTTATCACAAATCCGCAGTGGGACATGCATCGGGACAAGATATTAAAACCGATATTACATGGCACGGTGATTATGCCGCTCATTTCGTGAACAATATGATGAGTCAAGGGGCTTGTTTGATTGATCCGAAAGGCGTTGTGAAAATGACGGTTTTGGATAATCCAAGCTAGTTTTTTTATAGAGGGCGGTTTTAAAGCCGCCCTTTTTATTTTGAATAGGAGTTATAAAATGTCTTTAAATCCCATTCGGTTGTGTTCGGGGGCGTTGGTTAAAATCGGCGCGAATGCAATCACATCTTTGGAGGAGGAAACAGCAGAAGCACGTGTGGCAAAGCAGTTATATCCGTTAGTGCGGGATAGTTTGTTGGCTTGTTATCCATGGCGTTTTGCGTTGATGCAAAAACGGTTGAACCAGCTCCTAGAAAAACCGGTGGCTGATTATCAATTCTCTTATCAGTTGCCGAATGATTTATTACGCATTATTTCCGCCGGTACCGGTGAACGTGGTAAAGGGGTTGAATATCGCGTGATGCGAAATCAATTGCATACAAATGTCTCAGAGGTTATTTTAACCTATATTTCAAGACCATATGAAAGCATGTTTCCGAAGTTTTTTGAACAAGCGTTAGTTGCTGCTTTGGCAGCAGAATTTTGTTTGCCATTAACGGAAAGTACAACGCGTCAAGAGGCTTTAAAAAAACAAGCGGAAGAGTGTTTTAAACAAGCTAAATTGGTTGACAGCCAGCAAGCTGTTCCATCCGCTTTTCAGGATTTTTCGCTGATTGAGGTGCGTTCATGACGAATTTATTTACTTCTAAAACAAATTTTACATCGGGCGAAATTGCACATGATTTATTGGGACGGGTTGATTTACGCGCTTATGAAAATGGGGCAATGGCATTAAAAAATGTTTTTATTGAACCAACCGGAGGAGTTTATCGGCGTCCGGGATTGAAATATGTGTGTGAGGTTGGTGAATCGGCTCGTTTGATTCATTTTGATTTAGGTTATTTAAAATCATATTTATTGATTTTAAAAGATGAATCTATGGATATTTATTTAGATGATACATTGATTCAAACGATACAAACACCATGGATAGATGAGCAACTTTTTTCCGTTTGTTGGTGTCAAAATTCAGACACATTATTTTTGGTTCATCCAGATGTAAAGCCCAGACTGTTAAAAAAAGAAGGGGATTCTTTTGTGCTTTCCGAATTCGTTTTTTCAACAGAAAATGAGTGTGTTTTACAGCCATATCATAAATTTTGTGATGATAACATCACTCTTGCATCAACGGGATTAGGCGGTTCGGTTAAATTAACGGCTTCGGCAGATTATTTTAATGAATCTCATGTTGGTATGTTATTAAAAATTGCCGATGGGTATGCTTTGATTTCTTCCGTTCAAGATGCTAAAAATGCCAATGCGACAGTAAAAAAACAATTGGTTGATGATGGGGAGGATGCAACGGCTTTAGAGCCGACACGCTATTGGTCTGAGCCGGCTTTCAGTGATGAAAAAGGGTGGCCGGCAACGGTTGCATTTTATCAATCACGTTTAGTATTCGGGGGTTCCAAGAAATTACCGAATAATTTATGGTTTAGTGTCAGCGGGGATTTATTCAATTTTGAATTAGGATCTTCTTATGATTCAGATGCTATTGATTTTGGGCTGTTGTCGGATGGAGCCAATAAAATTTGTGGGTTATTTTCTGGACGACATTTACAGGTTTTTACTTCAAATTCCGAATGGATGGTATCGGGAGATCCGTTGACACCAACCAGTATTCAATTAAAGCGTCAAACGCAAGTCGGATCTTTAACAAAACGGTATGTGCCACCGGTTGGAGTAGATGGTGCAACGATTTTTGCATCCGGTAATGGACGGGAAATTCGGGAATTTTTATTTGGTGATTTAGAAGGGGTTTATTTGGCAACGGATTTATCTTTACTAGCTGCACACCTTATTCAAAACCCGATTGATATGGCATATGATCCTCAAAATCGGATAGCCTATATTGTGATGGAAAATGGGCATTTATGCACGTTGACAACATTCCGTTCCGAAGATGTACAAAGTTTTAGCGAGCAAATTACGCAGGGTGATTTTTGTGCCGTTTGTGTTGTCGGCGAAAAAACATATTTCATTGTCAAGCGATTCGGTCATTATTTTTTAGAAACCTTTGATACCTCTGTTCAGGTGGATTGCGCTTGTTTATTGGAAAGCGAAACACCAACAACGCAATGGGGATATTTACAGCCATTGGCGGGGCAAACAGTAAAAGTGGTTGCAGATGGAATTGTGTTGGTTGATGCGCTTGTTTCAGCCAGTGGAGAAATTGAAGCAGATTATCCGGCGCAAAAAGCCTGTATTGGCTTGGGGTATACACATTTAGTTGTTCCATTGCCACCCTCTGCCAGCGCTTCCAATGCGATGGCTCCGCTTTCGCAAGTGCGCTTCATCAAAGGAGTATTTCGCTTAATTGACTCGTATTCCTTGCAAATTGACACAGGAAACGGAGTGCATCAGGAATTGAATTGGCCGTTAAACGGATGTGTTCAAAATACAGATGGCTCCGTGACGGGAGATATTGTTGTGCGCGGGCTGGGATGGAACAGACGGCCGACATATCCGCTTTGGCAAATTACGGGTGATTTGCCAAAATTTTTTAAATTGGTATCCGTTACACAAGATTTAAAGATAGGAGGTTAAATATGGAAGTTGTTGCAGTCGGGGCTTTGGCAGCCACAGCGGCGTCAACCATTTATTCAAAACGTAATTCTGATATTCAGAGTAAACAGATTAAAAAAGCAAATGAAGCGGCTCAAAAGTCGTATGATTTAGAAAAAAGACAGGCAGAATTAGCGTTAGATGAACAACGTCGCAAAAATTTGAATATTCTGAATCAGCAGCTCTCAACTTACAAAGCACGTTTAGGCGCTGCCGGTATGAGTACAAAACAAGGATCCGGATCAGCTCTTTTATACAATACGGAAAAAGAGCATGATATTGAAGATAAGTATTTGCAAGAGCAGGCGAATATTTCCTTGGAAGCTTTATTAAACGGGATTGAATCTACAAAAACACGTAATTTATTAACGTTAAGCTCTTTAAATAATGAGAAGAAAGCTTCCCAATGGAGTTTGTTGACAGATTTAACGTCAGGAACACGTTCGTTATTAAAATAAAACGGAAAGGGGAACAATATGAATGTGTCGGAGGAGCTTTCTTTTATATTGAACCCTGTTTTAAAAAAAATGTTAGTGCAGTATCAGAATTTTTTGGAGCAACCGATTTCTTTGGAGGCAAAAAATTTCACAGCATATCACAATGCGTGTAAATCTGTTTTGACTCATATTTCAATTTTGTTGAAATTACTACAAAGTGAACAAAACACCTCCAAAGACGAACCGGATTTATTGGCTTTGATTGAACGGGCAAAAGTGCAAACGGCTGATTTGGAGGATGAAATTTATGCCGAATTTGATTGAGTTTATTTGGATTTGGAATCAGATTCAAAAATTGTCCATTCCGCGTCATCATGTGAAGATGGCGCGTTTTTTATCCGATTTATGGTTAAAGGCAGAACATAAATGGGGCTTGTTAATGGCGTTCCGTAATTCCGGTAAATCTACGTTAGTGGGATTATTTTGTGCATGGGCTTTGTTCATCAATCCGAATGTACGTATTTTGGTTTTATCTGCTGATCATGGATTGGCCAAAAAAATGGTGCGTAATATAAAAAAAATTTTGGAGCAGCATCCCTTGACGCGTTCATTGGTTCCAGAAAAAAAAGACGAATGGGCATCAGACCGTTTCACGGTGTGCCGGACTCAAAATTTACGAGATCCGTCCGTTTTAGGACGTGGATTGCTTGCTAACATGACAGGGTGTCGAGCAGATATTATTATTTGTGATGATGTAGAGGTGCCTAAAACATCTGATACTTCTTTAAAACGGCGTGATTTACGGCAAAAATTGTCCGAATTGGATTATATTTTAACTCCCGGCGGGCTTATGTTATATATTGGTACGCCACATACACGTCAAACGATTTATGACACCACTTCGGAGGGTTTTTTAAGAGATTTTCATATTTTGAAAATCCCGATTTTAAATACAAAGGGCCAATCTAACTGGCCGGAGCGTTTCCCATTAGAGCAAATTCAAGCCATTCGAGTTCGCTCCGGTCCGGCTAAATTTTTAAGTCAAATGATGTTAGAAGCGACATCATTGGAAAAGGCACGATTGAATCCGGATTTTATTCATTTTTATACAGATGAATTGGAATACTCCGAATGCAATGGACAAGCTGTTTTAAAGCTGGGGAAGGTAGCACTTCGCTCGGTATCTTGTTTTTGGGATCCGTCATTTGCCAGTTCTGAAAAGCAGGATAACAGTGTTATTGCGTGTGTATTTTCTGATGAAGCTGGACATTATTATGTGCACCGTATTTTGTATTTAAATGTGCCGCAAGGATGTGAATCAGCCACTTGGCAATGTCAGAAAGTAGCGGATTTTGTGCGCCAGTATTTTATTCCGGCTGTTCATTTGGAAACAAACGGATTGGGAAAATTTTTACCGGCTGTTTTGCGGCGAATTATAAATCAAAATCGTATTCCTTGTGCTGTTTTGGAAGAAATTTCAAAACGTAATAAAGCAGAACGTATTTTAGCAGCTTTTGATGCGCCTTTGGCAAACGGGGCGTTATTTATGCATGAATCGGTTAAGAAAACACCTTTTTTGGAACAAATGAGAGAATGGCGGGAAAATACGTCCGTTAAAGATGATGGATTGGATGCGGTTGCTGGTTGTTTATTAAATGAACCCGTTCGGTTAAGTCGATATATCCGTCCGTATCGGGAATATAAAGAATGGAGATTTTAAATGGATCAAGATGTTTTAATTATGGCAAAAACTTTATTCGGTGAAGCCAGAGGCGAAGGATTAAAGGGAATTGAAGCCGTTGCTAATGTGATTATCAATCGGGTAAAACATGCTCAAAAGGTTGGCTCTTTTTGGTGGGGAAACACCATTCAAGAAGTGTGTCAAAAGCCGTTTCAGTTTTCTTGTTGGAATGAAGGAGATGCTAATCGTTTACTCTTGGAAAAAGACTTATCGGGTGATTTGATTTTCGGAATTTGTGAGCGAGTAGCGCGTCGGGCAATAAAAGGGTTGTTGCCGGATTGTACAAACGGCGCTACGCATTATCATCACAAAGCTATTCATCCTAAATGGGCGCATGCTGCTGTGCCTTGTGCCGAAATCGGAAATCATTTGTTTTATGCACAGGTATAGGAGGAAATATGCGATATCATCAACTGGAGTTGGGAAAATTGATGGCTCAAGTAGAAGCATTGCAAAAACAATTGACCGATATTAAAAAAGATGTATCTGTCAGTAAAAAGCAAATTACGGATTTGCATGACGAGCTTATCAATTTCATGTCTCAGGTTCAAACGAAAAATGTGTGTCAGACACTACATGATAAATTGGGAAAAGAATTTATCCCTCGTGTAGAACTGGCTCCCATTCGGGCGGTATTAAACGTTATCGTTTTGACAACGGCAACGGCAATTTGTGCCGCTATTCTTAATTTAATTTTAAAATGAGGAAGGAAATAAAAAATGATTGATTTTATTATGACGAACTTAAATGATTTATTAATTGCCGTTTCATCCATTGTGACCGGGGCCAGCGCAATTTGCGCCATTACCCCCAATGGAAAAGAAGACAATTTCTTTGCAAAAATAAAGAAAATTTTAGACGTATTGGCGTTAAATGTCGGCAATGCTAAACGTGCTTAAAGTTTTGGCTCTGCTTCGAGCAATCGGGCCATTTATTAAACGATTTTTTAAATAAGAAAAAGAAGCGGCGTGGTTCTCTTGGACACGCCGCATTTTTTAATTTTCAAGGATGTTATTTTCCGGTTTTGAAGCGGATAAAGACAAAGATTTAACTAAATCTAAAATATTTTTTAAGACTTTCGGATCTTCTATGCTGGTATAATAACGAATTAACTCCAAAACATCTTTTCGTGTGAAAATGCTTGTATCAAAAGTATGTGTTCCTTCACAAAAACTCATTCCATGATGAACATTGCGGGGGCTTTTGCTTTTTGTTGAATCATCTAAATCTTCATAGAAAAAGCCGACAGTTGTTTCTAAAACCTGAGAAATATCCCACAGCCGAGAAGCACCGACTCGGTTCAGACCGCGCTCATATTTTTGAACTTGTTGAAAAGTAACACCTAATTTTTCGGCCAGTTTTTCTTGACTAATCCCTAGCATTGTTCGTCGTAAACGAATCCGTGCCCCGACATGGACGTCAATCGGATTAGGTGTCCCATCTGATAATCTGCCGCGAATGCTTCCTCCTTTTTTCATCATGATTTTCTTCTCCTTGTGGATGAAATACAACTATTACGATTACCCTACAATAACATATTTTTATATGACTTGTCAAATAAAATTATATGTAAAATAAAAAATGAAAATTTTAGAATAAGATTTGAATTATAAATACTTATTTTTTAGAATTATGCAAATTTCAATATGGTCCGTATAGGCAAATTGATCCACGGCAGTTAAAGATGAAACTTGATATCCGGCATCAATAAGTATGCGTAAATCACGCGCGGCAGTTGCAGGATTGCATGAAATTAAAATGATTTTTTTTACGTTGGATTGAGCAAGTTGTTCTGTTTGAGCTTTGGCTCCGGCACGTGGTGGATCCATGACAACGAAATCAGCATCATTTAGTTCAGCAGGCAATAGGGGGTTGCGAAATAAATCACGAACAATCCCATTTTTCCCTAAAGCCTGAACGGCTTGTTTTTCACTATCGTAGCCGATCATATGGATTCCTGTTTCAAGCAGCGGTTTTGTAAACGTGCCTGTGCCGCAAAATAAATCCAATCCTTTTTTTTCGGTTGTTAAAGCATCTTTTACCAATTGAATTAATATTTCTTCACCTGCAACGGAGGGCTGTAAAAACACATCCGGCGGAAAGGGTAAGGGTGTTTTTTCCAAAATAGGATCATTATTGAACAACAAGCGTGCCACTGGATTTTTTTGCCCAAAATCAGCCAGTAATTCCAATTGCTGCAATGTTGCGATTGTTTTCCCCATTTTAATATGCATATCAATGCCATAGGGTGTTTCCAAAAGAAAAATATCACCATTTCCTTTTAAATCATAAACTAATTTTTTGAGCGCCGGAATAAGCGCATTTAAAGCAGGTGTTAACATTGGACAGTTATCTAAATCAATAATCTGATGACTTTTGCGCTCATTAAATCCCAAATGACCTTTATAAAATGCAAAAGAGGCTCGTCTCCGAATACCGTCCGGTAATCGGATAAAAGCGGTGATTGGTATATTCAGATGCATAAAAGAAAAGGCGCGTTCAATTTGGGTGCGTTTTAATTTTTCATAGGCATCCGGTTCTAAATTCAAATAACGGCAGCCGCCGCATTTTCCAAAATAAGGACAGTTTATTTTCATGCTTGAAAGAATAGCAAATTTTATGCGATTTGTCATCAAATAAATTGACTTTTCTTGAAAAACAGTATATGTTGACTCATATTTATCAAAAGGAGTTTGTATGTCTGATACTGTGGAAAATTTGGGTCATGAACAACGCCAAATTCGGTTGGCAAAATTAAAAAAATTGGAAGAAATGGGGATTAATGCTTATCCGCCTATTTATCGGCCGAATGCAACCAGTGCTTCGCTCAACGAAAAATACAAAGATTTAGCTCCGGATACACAAACGGAAGATGTGGTGAAAGTAGCGGGTCGCGTTCGGGCTATTCGTAACTCCGGAATGTTTATGGATATTTATGATGCCACGGGAAAAGTCCAAATTTATACTTCTAAAGAACATGGTTCGGCAGAGTTATTAGAAATGCTCTCGCTGGTTGATTTAGGAGATATTATCGGAGTTGAGGGAACTGTTCGTCGGACAAAACGGGGAGAATTATCCATCAATTCCGCGCAAATTACGATGTTAGCCAAAGCATTGTTGCCACTGCCGGAAAAATTCCATGGATTACAGGATACGGATACTAAATATCGTCAACGGTATTTGGATATGATTATGAATCCCGAAACAACCACTTCTTTGGTTAAACGCAGTCAGATTATTCAGTCTATTCGCGATACATTGCTCGCTCGCGGTTTATTAGAGGTTGAAACTCCGATTTTACAGGCAATTAAAGGCGGGGCAACGGCAAAGCCCTTTATAACGCATCATAACACGTTGGATATGGATTTGTTCTTGCGTGTGGCGCCGGAACTTTATTTGAAGCGTTTAATTGTTGGAGGATTGCCTGGTGTGTTTGAAATCGGGCGTAATTTCCGCAATGAAGGAATGGATACAACACATAATCCGGAATTCACCATGATGGAAGTTTATATTCCTTATATGGATTATAATGATATGATGGATTTATATGAAGAATTGATTCGCAATGCGTGTTTAAAAGTGAATGGCACCTTGGAAATTGAGTATGACGGGAAAAAATTTGATTTATCCAAGCCGTTTGCGCGCCGAGCGATGGCAGATATTGTTTTGGAACATACAGGAATTGATTTTAAAGCCATTCAAAGCGATGAAGAGGCACGTTCTGCCTGTGATAAATTGGGTGTTCATGTGGATGAAAATGCCGATTGGGGACATTGTATGGCTGCAGTATTTGAAGAAAAATGCGAACAATTTATGGTGGAACCGACACATGTAATTGATCATCCGAAATCTATTTCCCCATTGACGAAAACGCATCGGACAGATGATCGATTGGTGGAACGTTTTGAAACCTTTATTAATTGTAAAGAAATGTGTAATGCATATTCTGAATTAACCAATCCGTTGGATCAACGTGCCCGTTTTGAAGAACAGGTACGCGCCCGTGATGCCGGCGATGAAGAAGCTGACATGATGGATGATGATTTTATTACGGCTTTGGAACACGGTTTGGCACCGACCGGGGGATTGGGTGTCGGGATTGACCGATTGGTCATGTTTTTAACGGGTAATACATCTATTCGTGATGTGATTGCTTTCCCCACAATGCGCAAAAAATAAGAGGAGAAAAAAATGAATAAAGAATTTTTTAAGGATTTAATGGATTTGAAAAAAGCGGTTTTTGTACCGAAGTTTGCCGCTCAATTAAAGCAATATAATAAATTGATTTATTATGTTGGGTTATTTTTTGTCTTTTTGATGTTGTTGCAATCGTTGATTACATTAATTCACGGTGCAATTTCCATGGCGATTTTGGAATTGGCATGGGCCTTTATTTCATTCATTATTTTGCGGATGTTTTGTGAATTTTTGATGGATTTTCAAGGAAGATCCGGAAAATAAAAGATTGTTCTCGTAGCTCAGTTGGATAGAGCGCAGGATTCCTAATCCTGAGGCCGTGGGTTCAATTCCCGCCGGGAACGCCATAACCACCCTTTTCAGGGTGGTTTTGTCTTTTCTCTTCTTTTTGACAAAAATATTTTTTTATGATATTTCTTTGATTAAAAGGAGAGTCTATGTTTATTCAGGCAACCGCTGTTTCTTTTAAACAAGGAGCAATTTTAATTCAAGGACCAATATGTTCCGGCAAGTCGATCTTGGCATTAAAATTGATAGAAAAAGGAGCCTTTTTAATAGCAGATGATGGAGTTGAGATAAGTAAAAAAGGGAGATGTCTAATAGCGGCAGCTCCCGATTCTATGCGAGGGTGTTTGGAGGTTCGCGGAATAGGAATTGTAAGTGGATTTCCTGTTTGTTCAAAAGCTAGAGTATATTGCTTTATTCGTTTGGTTCAAGATGTTTTACCGCGTTGGTCGGATCCTGTTTTTGAAATAATAGACGGTGTACGTGTTCGGGTTTTTTATTTGAATCAAAATGATTTTGCTTTAGATTTGAAAGTGTTGACCGCTTTTCGAATTGCAATGGGAAAATTTAGTTTATTTTCTGAATTAAATATGCTAAAACAAAAAAAGATACAATTTATGAAAAGAGGTTTAAAATGATTGGAATTGTTTTGGTTGCACACGGTAATTTAGGCAAGGAAATGCTTCATGTGTTGCAACATGTGGTTGGGGAACAAAATAATATTGAATATGTTGGCATTTCCAATACAGATGATATGGAATTAAAGCGGCATGAAATTTTAGAAAAAACATCTGCCGTAGATACGGGGGATGGCGTTGTGGTTGTGACGGATATGTTTGGCGGGACGCCGTCTAATTTGGCAATTTCCATGATGGAAGAGCGTAATATAGAAGTGATTTCGGGCATGAATTTACCAATGTTGGTAAAGTTGGTGCGTGTGCGAGATGAAGCTTTGGCAGATGCTGTTATGCAGGCGCAAGAGGCTGGTCAAAAATATATTAATATTGCTTCGCGGTTATTGAAATTAGATTCTTAAGATGGTTTTTAAACAAACAGTTCGAATTCAAAACGTTAAAGGTTTACATGCACGAGCAACCTCTGTTTTTGTTCAGACAGCTGATCAATTTAAGGCGGATATTCGTGTGTCTAAGGGGGATTTGACTGTTTCCGGTAAATCCATTATGGGTTTAATGATGTTGGCTGCTGCGTTGGGGCAAGATATTGACATTGAAACATTTGGAGCTGATGATGCTGAACAGGCTTTAATTGCGTTGGTGGATTTGGTTAATCATAAATTCAATGAAGAAAATTAGTTTTGATTTCTTATCAAAATGATTCGAAACAGTTTAAGCGTTTTTCATTTTTTTAGGTGTAAAAAATCCCTCAAATAAAATGAGGGATTTTTCTAAAGTATGCTATTTTTTATAATGGCAATTACAGTGGCAAATTCCTTTTGTTTTTATATCATTTTGGCACAATTCGGAAACGCAGAAACGATTCGGATTACCCCCTTCACACGGACATCTTTTCCATTCTTCACCGGTATATTCCTCATCCGAAACGGGATCTACAAACATCCGTTTTTTTGCTCGAGCGATTTTAATACCGTTTTCATTTGTTTCAAAACCGAACTGTGCTCCGGCTTGTTTCATTTTTTCCAAAATTTCTTCTTCTGTTAATCTTTGCATTTTCTTTTTCCTTAGTTAAAATAAATACTCCCATATAAATAGAGCACACCCAAAGACAAGGCCGCATAAACTCCGGCGATCACATCATCCATTAAAATGCCATGGGCATTTTGAACTTCTTCATCATAATAACATGCCGGCCAAATTTTGACAATATCAAAAAAGCGAAAGAAAAGAAAACCGGCTAAAAAATACCAGCGGTTCATTTCAAAATGCAATAAATTCCCAATAAGCACAAATGTTAATAATTGTCCGATAACCTCATCAATTACAACAAAAGAAGGATCTGTTTCATTTGTGTTTTTCAAAACGATTTTTGTTGCCCATTTTCCAATCAAAAAGAGCAAGACGGTGAATACTAATACCCAGCCGCTACCGCCCCAATAGATGGCAAAATAGGCAAGTGGTAGGGCAAATAGGGATCCAACCGTTCCAGATGCAATCGGCGAAAATCCCGTTTGAAACCAAGAGGCTAAAATGAAAGCTGTATTTTTTTTAACCGAGTTTAAAATTGTGTTTTTATTCATTTTTCAAATCCTTTTTTTGAAATGTTGATTCTATAACGGATTGAAGCGCTTCCAATTCCGGAGTTTGCGGGTTATTAAATTGCAATAATTGAATATCGTTTTGAGCACAAATTTCTTCTGCTTCTGTCAAATCCATTAAAGAGCCTTTTGCCAAAACAATCACTTTTTTTAAGATACCAGTTGGATTTTCGTTTTTTAAAGCAGCCTGTACTTGATTTAAAATATAAATCGGTGAAGGGATATGACCATTCTCCGAAAACCAAACACTTTCCGGTGTATTTTGTTCGGCATCAAAAAACCAAGAAACATCTGGTTTATTTAATAAAACGATAAGTAAGGCTTTTTCATCCGTTGCCAAAGATAAGTCCAATAATTGTTCATTGATTTTTAAATTTTTAAATGACTCCAATTCAAAATCTTTTGCAAATTGAGTAATATCATTAATTACATCTAATTGTGATTGTCCATCTGGGATGGAGGTCGATTGATTAGTTGTTTGTTGTGCCGGTGAAAGTGTAAAAACAATCCCTGTTTGCATATTGATTTTTTGTGGAATAAATTTTTTGGGACCCGTTAAACGGGGCGTCATCTTTTTTGTGTGTGGTAAGTGGATTTTTTTTAGGGTGGCTATTAAATCAATGCCACGCAGCAAATGCCAAAAGAATAACCATAATGGGTAGAAAAGAAGTAAAATGGCAAAAAAACCCAAACTGTTCCATGAATTGACCTGAAAATAACCATGTTTAAAATCAGATATTAATTGGCTCCAGTCTGTGAGAGATAAAATATGGAATTGATACCATTGAAAAACTAGATAATTACCCACTCCTAAATAAAAAATGGACCAAATCAGTCCAATCAACAATGTGTTAGATAGCGAAACATGTTTCGGCATAATAAACTCCTCATAGATAATGAGTCTTATATATCAAAAAAGAACACAAAAGGCAATAAAAAAAGACCTTCTGGAGAAGGTCTTTTCTTTTTTAACGATTACGTTCTGTTGAACGAGCTTGCTGTTGCATTGGCCGTTCAACGGTTTTAGTTCTCATTTGGAATAAGTGTCGAGCAAAGGATTGCATTTTCTGAAAACGAGCTGTTAAGTTAGCACATTTTTTTTCAAAATGATTATATTGTCCAATCAATTCTTTTTTTTCCCCTCGTGTAGTTGTGGCTTTTTTACCCGCTTCTTTTAAAGAAATTTTAGAACGTGTCGTTGTCATGAAATACCTCCTTAACGTTGATGATTTAATGAAATTGTTTGTATAAACGGATTTTCTTTCGCCGTTTTCTTTAATGGTTGGCGCATTTTTTCAATTGCATTTTGATAGTTTTTTACTTCAC
Organism: uncultured Alphaproteobacteria bacterium; assembly: GCA_944391585.1. Taxonomy (GTDB): domain Bacteria; phylum Pseudomonadota; class Alphaproteobacteria; order CAAHEQ01; family UBA3637; genus CALXUD01. The sequence continues at coordinate 32,860 of CALXUD010000008.1, forward strand.
TTGAAGCCAATTTACGGCCAAATGTTTGATTAAGGCAATTTCTAAAATCATCCATAATAACTTGTTCGCTGACTTTTGCAATGAACTTTTTTTGTTTTGTCGTTAATTGCGCACCCAAAACAGCATTGTTTTTATCTTTTGGTAGTTCTTTGTAGAAGTCAGGGTATCTTTTTTGCAACAATTCCGGTACAGAAGATTGAGAAGCTTGGATGGTTTGTGTCAATAATGAAAACAGACCAGCAGTTGTTAAATTTTTTGTTTTTAATTGTTCCGCATCCCAATTTGCACGTGCATTTTGTAGCGCCTTTCCCTTTTCGGCTTTTTGTGCATCTAAATGCTTAAAATAGCCGTTTAATAAATCCAATGGGTAATTGAGTAGACCAAAGATCCCATTTGTGATCATTTCCGGCAAATCTTTGCCACTTAAAAAAGATTTTTCTAAAGCTTCGGTTGCCTTTTTGATATGCGGATTTTTAAAGCTGATATATGGGCTATACTCATAACCAGATTTGGAAAGTAAAATTTCATCATTGACAAAAGTTTGATTCATACAAAGCTCCTTCTCTCTGAATGGAATAAGTATATCACACTTTTGTGAAAAAGTCAATTTTTAGGCAATAAGTTTTGTTAAAAACTGCCCTAACCGTTTATTTTCTGCCCGCGCTTGAGACGGCGATAATAATTCTTTTCCGTCTTTATCGTGTGTTTTAAGTGGAGAAAAGTAGGCTGGATTTTGAATTAATTCCGCATAAGCTTTTGTTGGATCGTAGGCAGCCATATTCAAATAGTTTTGAATTAATTTTCTGGCATCAATCGGAAAACCGGCAGCCTCTATTTGCTCGGCATAAGATTGAACCTCAGTTTGATTTTCTGTTTCCAAACGTTGGATTCTTTCTAGGATAGCTTGACCGTCTTGTGATAATTTTTGACTTTCCGTTTGTAGAGTTATATCTTCTAATTTGTTCTGATAATCCAAATAATCTAAAATAACTTCCTTCCAAAACGGCTGCTCGGCATAAGCTTTTTGGCAAATGGATAAAGCGTGTTCAGGCGTAATTGTATCTACATCTTTAATTCCCAGCAAATAGCTGATGATTTGTTTCACTTCTTGCAAAGCTTGCTCCGTCGGAAAGTCGTTCGGAGATATATTCGTTACATCCAATGTCAAAGGAGGTGCTTTGGTTAAGACGGCTTTTTGAGCAAAAAGCTTTTGATAAAGGTTTTTTAATTGTTCGTTTGCGGTCATGAAATATCCCTTTCTTCTTTTTTTGCGATTATTATATCGCGATTTTTTTTGAATTTCTAGAAAAAAAGCTTTTCTCTCAAAATAATTATGCTATACTGATAAAAAAAGGAGTTCTCCAATGCAACGCAAGATATCTTTTGCTTTTTTATTTGTCTTTTTAGCGGTTTTAATTTGTCCGATGATTGCCTCGGCTTCCTATTTTTCGGATGCTATTCAAGCGTATACGAGTGCAAAACAAGGGGGGTTTTGTTGGTTTTGTCCGGTGTTTGTTGCCATTTTCAAAGGGATTGATGTCATTGCAACAAAAGTTTCTATTCAATTAGCCGGCGCGTTTTTGGCGTTGTTGGCGGCTGGTTTGTTATTTTGGATTGTTTTTTATGTCGGTCGGTTATTTGTGCAAATGCAGCCGATTGATATGTCTAAATTTTTTACGGATATGTTGGGGACAACCGGTCGAGCTGTTGTTGCGATGGCCCTGTTGTATAGTTTTTTCGGAATCTTTACTTACTTAATTAATCCTCTTTTAGTGATGTCTATGGGGCTTTCTTCTTCTATTATGGAAGCAGGAGGTTTTTCAAGTTCTGTTTCGAGTGCCAGTCAAACATATGCCTCTCAGGTGGAGGGGATTAAAAAGATGTCTTTATGCGAAGTTCAGCGTGATAAAAATAAAAATATCATCGGTTATTCCGGTGCCTCTAATTGTGCCGAACAATGGACAGAGGGAGATCATGCTTTTACAATGGAAACATGTTCGGCAATGGAATGTTCCATTCGCTCTATGAGTGCCTCTTTAGTTGGTGGGATGGCAGTTGGTAGTTCTATAACAAGTTCAAGTTTTTCCTTAAACCTTTTTAATTTAAATTTAGGCGGAATTGTCATTGGAATTATTATTTTGCTGGGGTATTTTCTTATTTATTTAGCTTTTCCGTTTAAAATGATCGATGCCTTGATTCGGTTGGGTTTTGTGTGTGCTCTAGCTCCTCTATTTATTGTTTTATGGGTTTTTCCCGCAACGCGCAGCTATACGCAAAAGGCGTGGCAGATGTTACTGGGAAGTTGCATGACGTTTGTGTTTTTAGCAGTTGTTATGGTTTTAATTTTATCCATATTATCTTATGCTTTGCCGCAAGGAGGAGATCAAAATCTTTTCTTAAAAGCTCTTGTAGATGGAAAAGAAAGTGCTTTGAAATATATTAATTTTACGGGATCTCAATTTTTTGTGACAATTGCGGTTTGTTTCGTTGGTTGGAAATTGTTGGGAATGGCAGAAACCTTTTCTTCTGCATTTGGAGGTGTTAATCCCCAAATTGGTGCTGGTGCTGCAGCTGCCGGTTTTGCTGCTCAGGGAACAAAATATGGTTATGCGGCTGGAAAAGTTGGGGCTAAGGGGGCTTATGAAGCAGGTAAATGGACTACAAAGAAAACGGTTTCTGCGGGCTTACGGGGAGTAGGTATAGGGGGAGCTTTGGGACGTTCTGCTGCTCGTCGTTTGGGATTAATTAGAAATACTTCTGATGATGCGAGTATGGCTAGGGCTTTTAAAGAACCTAATAATGCGCGCAATAATAGTGTTGTTTTCAATGATGCCGATGGAAATGCAACGCGTGCAATTAAAAATTCAAAAGGATTAATTTCTCGCCTTGTTAAAAATCAGGATGGACAATTAAAAATTTTTGATGGAAAAGGTAATTTTATTGGAACACATCAAAAGACTGATGACGGAGGGTATCAAATTAAAAATGATAAAGGGCAAGTTATCGAAGCTAAATCTAAAAATGCTGATGGAAGTTGGATTACTTCGAAATTTAGCTATGATGATAAAGGAAATCAACATAAAATTTCTGATATGTGGGTTTCTCAAGAAGGTGATAGATTAATTCGAAAAACATCGAATTATGAAAACGGACGATATACTTATGAGGAAAGTGCTCAAATGCGGCCTACAGATGCTGAAACCATGCTTGCGGATGGAGCTCATTTCTCTGCTCAACGAGAAGAAGTTTATCAAATGCAAAAAGATGATAAAGGAATTTGGGAGACTAAAACCTCAGAAAAAATTTCGGAAACAGAATTTAAACATGATAATCGAGGGAATATCATTTCTTCCGTGGAACATGATTTAAAAACAGGAGAAACGTTTAATAGAACCATGGATGGAGATGGTGTTGTAACGACACGAACGGATTCTAATGGAGTTGTTTATAATTCGCGGGCAACGGATTTAAATGGAAATGAACGTGGGCTATATTTTAAAGAAGAGTTTCAGTCAACTCAAATTAATCTTAAAAATAAGACCGAAGCGGCTCGTTCTACAATCATAAACAAACCAAAGAATGCTGTTTTAAACGCTATAGACTTTGTCCGTAGAAAAATGCGCGGGGAAAAATAATCATTTTTAGCGGATGATCAGAGGGAAGCGCTTTTATGAAGAACATGATGCAAACATCTTTTTTTAAATCAAAAAATCTGATTTTTTTCGGGATGTTTTGCTGTATTTGTCTTTTATTAACTGGATGT
>CALXUD010000009.1 GCA_944391585.1 uncultured Alphaproteobacteria bacterium
GAAAAATCTTTGGGCGCACCGATTACCTTAAAAGGATTCGTTCGTTATGCTTTAGGTGAAGGTTTGGAAAAGAAAAACGAAGATTTTGCCGAAGAAGTGAAAAAACAAATCGGGTAATTTTTTCATTTTATCAAATTAAAAAATCCCCCTTGTTTGAGGGGGATTTTTTAATCACAAAGGTTCTGATCGTATACATCAAATAAAAACGCATGACCGCTTCCATGTTCGTTGTCTATACTTTCACAAGCAGAGACGCGTTCTTCCAATGTTGCTTCTTCTATTAAAGTTTTTCCATCATAAGAAAACCATGGTTCTTGAGTAAACATTTGTAAGTAGAAGCCAAATTGATTTATTCCGGGAGCTCCAACAAGTGGCTCAAAGACTTTTGGCGAAATTTTTCGCGCAATTGCTTTACACACATTTATCCAATTTCCATCACTACTGTAATTATTTAAAAAACCCCCATAACAACCAAAATAACAACCGAAGGCATCATAGCTTATTTCTTCATTATTGATTTTAAGTTTTTTTTCACCATAAGGAGAAGAACTTGTTTCTTGTGTAGATCGAACTAAAACGGTAAATTTAGAAAGATTGTCCAGAAAATTATTAGCGCTATTTTCTGCCATCGCATAGCGATACCCTGCTATTCCGCCAACAGATAATACGCCGATGATGGCAAGAACCCCGAGCATCTCAACCATACTGCGACCAGATTCAAATTGTTTGTTCTGTTGAATGTAGTTCATATAATAACCTCCTTAATAAAAAGTTGCCATGAGAGGCTAACTGAAAGTTTAAAGCTCCATAGAAAAAGTGCGTTCTATATATCCTGTATATTGATTTGAAAAAGCTTATTTCAATGCTTTTCAATCAAAACGAAAGTTTTTATGTCGAACTGACATTCTATGGGAGACTTCCAAATTTCAAAACGGGAATTTCCACATTTCAAAAGCACTATAAGATAAAAAAAGAAAGGTTTCAAGATATTTTCAAAGAGCCCTCTTTTCAAACGCAAAAAAAGATGGTATAGTTCTTTTAATAAACAAAAGGATTGAGATGATGAATTCTGAAAAACCTCTTTATAAGCGCATTTTGGTTAAATTATCCGGTGAAGGATTAACAAATGGGGAGTTAACAATTGATCCCGAAACATTAGGACGAATTGCGCGCGAAATTAAAGGGGTATGTGCCATGGGTGTTCAAGTGTGTTTAGTGTTGGGAGGCGGCAACATTTTTCGTGGAGTTGCCGGCGCCACCAAAGGAATGGATAGAACAACCGCTGATTATATGGGCATGTTGGCAACCGTGATGAATGGATTGGCGTTGGCCGATGCCTTTCGGCATATTGGGATTGATGCGCGCGTTTTATCCGCTATTCCGATTCCGGCGGTATGTGAGGCTGTGATTCGAGACAAAGCACTCCATCATTTGGAAAAAGGGCGCGTGGTTATTTTTGTGGCGGGAACGGGAAACCCCTATTTCACAACCGATACGGCCGGAATATTGCGGGCGTTGGAAATGGGATGTGGGGCTTTATTTAAATCAACGAATGTAGATGGCGTATATGATAAAGATCCCAAAAAATATCCTGATGCCGTTCGCTTTAATTCTATTTCATATGCCGATGTATTGGCGAAAAAATTAAAGGTGATGGATATGGCAGCGATTGCGTTGGCGCGGGAATCTAAATTGCCGATTGTGGTGTTTAATCAGAGTAAATCCGGTCTGTTGAAACAGGTTGTTTGCGGGCAGGGTGTATTTTCTCAAATTGTAGAATAAAGGAGTTTTAAAATGGCAGATTTTGCAGCATTAAAGGCTGATATGATGGCGCGGTTGGGCAAAACCGAAGAAGCCTTAAAAAAAGATTTTACGGGATTACGTACAGGGCGCGCTAATCCGGCATTATTGGATACGATAATGGTAGACGCATATGGGTCTATGGTACCGCTCAATCAAGTGGGCAATGTATCGGTTCCGGAAGCGCGGATGTTATCCGTTTCTGTGTGGGATAAAAATTTGGTCAAACATGTAGAAAAGGCAATTATGGAATCTGGTTTAGGATTAAATCCAATGAATGATGGATCGTTGATTCGGATTCCGATTCCGCCATTGTCCGAAGAACGGCGTGTGGAAATTATTAAGGTGGCCGGTAAATTTACCGAGACGGCGCGCATTTCCGTTCGCAATATTCGACGGGATATTTTGGATCAAATTAAGGCTTTAAAAGACAAAAACGAAATTTCAGAAGATGATCAAAAGCGCTTTGAAAAAGAAGTTCAAGAGTTAACGGATTCGTCTATTAAAAAATTAGATGAAATTTTGAAGAAAAAAGAAGAAGAAATTAAAGTGATTTAGGATGACAGAAGCTATTCCTCAACATATTGCAATTATTATGGATGGTAACGGTCGATGGGCAAAAGCGCGCGGATTATCACGCACGCAGGGGCATCGGCAAGGGGCAAAAATATTGGAAAATGTATTACGCCATGCGCAAAAACGGGGGGTTCGGGTAATCACATTGTTTGCGTTTTCGTCTGAAAATTGGGGGAGACCGAAAGAGGAAGTAGATGCGTTGATGGATTTGTTCCGCAATTATTTAAAAAATGATGTGGAAAAATTAAAAGAAGAAAAAGTACGCGTTTCTTTTATTGGAAATCGGAATCGGTTTCCGACCGATTTAAAACAGCGTATGGATGAATTAGAGGCGCAGACAAAGGAATTTGATCGCTTCCATGTGATTTTAGCTTTGGGATATGGTGCACGTGATGATTTAACCGGTGCTGTGAGACGGATTGCTGAAGCGGTGGCGATCGGCACTTTAAAACCCGAGCAAGTGGATACAGCCTGTGTAGCTGCGCATTTATCCACAGCCGGTATTCCGGATCCGGATTTACTTATTCGTACCAGCGGAGAGCAGCGGGTCAGTAATTTCTTGTTATGGGAATTGGCTTACAGTGAATTTTATTGGGCAGATGTGATGTGGCCTGATTTTAATGAGGCGGAATTGGATAAAGCAATTGAAGCATATCAGGGGCGTCAACGGCGTTTTGGAAAGCTATAAAGCTTTTTTATTTCAACGGATTTGAGAGCGTTTTTCTTTTTGAAAATACAGACGGGTAAAATGAAGATAAAAGCTTGACAGCGCACATAAAATCTGCGAATATTTCCATAGGTTTTTTTTAGTAGTTTAAAAGGAAATGTAAAATGCAATCAAATTTGGCTTTACGTGTATTATCGGCTTTGATTTTAGCTCCGATAGTGTTAGGGGCTGTTTTTTATGGATCACCGGCTTATAATTGTTTACTGGCAGCAATGGGGGCCGGTTTGGCATGGGAGTGGGAACAGATGTTGTTGAAACGCAATTCAACTGTTGGAATTATTATTGCGGCAACAGCTGCCATTACCGCTTTTTTAACCGCTGAAAATCCAAGTGCGGCCTTGTTGGTAATTTTAATTGGGACGCTTTGGGCGTTTTGGAAATCAAAACGTAATATTTCGCTGACATTTGGCGTTCTATACATTTGTTTACCGATTTTTGCATTGAGTTATATTTATTACATCAACGAAAGCATTTCTCGTGAAATTGTGTTGTGGTTATTGTTTGTGGTATGGGCAACAGATATTGGGGGGTATGTTGTTGGAAAATCTGTTGGCGGGCCGAAGCTGGCGCCGCGCGTGAGTGCAAAAAAAACATGGGCCGGATTATTCGGCGCAATCGGATTTGCGTGTTTTGTGGCGTATGTCTTTGCCCTTTACTTAAAAGCTTATGGGTATTTGAATGAAGAAGCGATTTCGTTTACTCAAATCAAATGGGTATTGATTGTCTCCGCGGGGGTGTTAGCGGTTGTTTCGCAAATGGGTGATTTGTTTGAATCCTTTATTAAACGTAAATTGGATTTAAAGGATTCAAGCAATTTAATTCCGGGACATGGTGGTTTATTTGATCGGGTGGATGGATTGTTATTTGCTTCGGTTGTAACGGCATTGGTATTATTTGTAGTAAATTAAGGATGTCCATTTGAATGATTGAAACTATTTTTTATTTAATCTCGTTTTTGTTTGTTTTATCTCTCGTTGTGGTGATTCATGAGGGAGGGCATTTTATGATGGCACGTTGGTGCGGCGTGCGTGTGACGGATTTTTCCGTTGGATTTGGGAAAGAATTATGGGGCCGTGTGGATAAGCGTGGTACTCGTTGGAAAATTTGTGCCGTGCCGATGGGGGGATATGTTAAAATGTATGGAGATGAAGATGCTGCCAGCGCTAAGTCTTCAACAAAAGGAATTCCGGAAGAAGAAAAAAAATTCACATTTATGGCGCAACCGCTTTGGAAACGAGCATTGATTATTGTGGCGGGTCCGGCAATGAACTATCTTTCCGCTATTTTATTATTAGCGGGGATTTTGTTTTTTATCGGTGAAGTTTTTATGCCGCCGGTTATTGGAAAAGTGATGCCTGAATCTGCCGCCGAAGCAGCTGGTTTGCAAGAGGAAGATCGAATTTTATCCATCAATGCAAAGCCGGTTGAGGATTATAGGGATATTGTGCGAGCTGTGCAATTGACAGAGTTTGGCAAAAATTTAACATTGGAAATTAAACGAGGTGAAGAAGTTTTATCTGTTTTGGTTCAACCTAAATACGATGCGGGATCTGATGTGCCGAAATTGGGGATTATGGCCGGTGGACTGTATGAAGTAAAGCGTGAGTCTTTTGGTGTTTTCGGTGCCTTATATCGAGCGACAGCTTTAGCGTACGAAACCACGGTGGATACGTTGGTTTATTTGGGACAGGTTTTATTTAAAAACCGTTCGGCAAGTGATATGCGTGGACCGTTGGGGATTGCGGAGGCATCCGGCGATGCCGCCAGAGGTGGTTTATTAAGTTTTTTATTATTTATTGTTCAAATTTCCATTGCCATTGGCTTTATGAATTTATTGCCGGTACCGGTTTTGGATGGTGGGCATTTAGCATTTTATGCTGTGGAGGCGGTTCGGGGGAAGCCTTTATCGGAGCAAGTTCAAAATGCTTTTTTGTGGACAGGAGTTATGTTGCTTGTCTCTTTGATGGTTTTCACATTGTTTTTGGATATACCCCGCATTATTGAGAGGATATTTTAATGAAAAAGGTATTAGCGGTTTTGTTGGCATCTTCCATTTTATCTTCAGCGGTTATGGCGCAGGAGGTATTGAAAAAGATTCACATTTCGGGAACGCGTCGAATTGAAGATGCTACAGTGATGAATTATTTACGTTTAAATGAAGGAGATGAGATTTCTTCAGATGCATTGGATGAGGCAACGAAAACATTATTTGCAACGGGATTGTTTTCGGATGTGCAAATTACCATGGAAAACGGCGTGGCACAAATTGTGGTTGAAGAAAACCCGATTGTACATGATGTTTATTTTGAAGGAAACGATAAATTGGCGGACGATGTTTTGTTATCTGAAGTGATGCTTAAACCACGTACAATTTATACAAAAAGTAAATTACAAAATGATGCTGCCCGTTTATTAGATGTGTATAAACGTTCCGGTCGGTTTGGAGCAACAGTGGAACCTAAAATCATCAAGCAGGATCAAAATCGGGTAGATGTGATTTTTGAAATTAAGGAAGGTGATGAAACTGTTATTCGAAAAATAAATTTTATCGGGAATACACAATTTTCAAACGATGAATTAAAAGAGGTTTTGATTACAAAAGAAAAAGCTTGGTATCGTTTCTTTTCCAGCACGGATACATATGATCCCGATCGCTTGAATTATGATAAAGAAATGTTGCGCCGTTTTTATTTGCAGCAAGGATTTGTGGATTTTGAAGTTTCATCAATGGTATCTGAATTAACGCCGGATGAAAAAGGATTCATTATCACAATGGTTTTGAACGAGGGGGTGCGTTATACATTTGAACAACCGGAAATTAAAGTCAGTTTGCCTGAATATCAACAGGATGCATCCTTGAATAAATTAGTGGCATTTAAAGGAAAAGAAAGGTTTGATTCCAGTGCGATTGAAACAACGATTTCCAATTTGGTTGATGCGTTTTCAAATAAAGGGTATGCATTTGTGGATGTTGTGCCGACATTCCAAAAAAACACAGAAAAACGAACGGTTAAAATCACGTTTGAAGTGAATGAGGGGGAGAAAGTATATGTAGATCGGATTGATATTACCGGCAATTCTCGTACATTAGATAAAGTGATTCGGCGCGAAATGAAGATTAAAGAAGGAGATGCTTTTAACGCATCTAAATTGCGTCAATCCAAAACCAATATTGAAGATTTGGGATATTTTGATAAAGTGAATGTATCTACAAATCCGAGTTTATCACAGCCGGGAAAAATGGATATTGCGATAGATGTGAATGAAAAATCAACCGGCGCTTTTAATGTGGGAATCGGATATTCATCTTATGACGGGTTATTATTTGATATTGGTATTCAGGAACGTAATATTTTAGGAACCGGAAACATTGTTAATTTGAATGCGATGGTATCGCAAGAGGAACAACAATATGTGATGGGGTTGACCAATCCGTATTTCTTGGATCGCAAGTTGTTGGCAGGTATTGATTTATTCCATACGACACGCGATTATGAAGATACCAGTTCTTATAAGGCCTCTACAACGGGGGGTGCTGTTCGGATGGGTTGGAATTACACGGATAAATTATCGCAGGTTGTGCGTTATACGTTGAAGCAAGATGATGTGAATGATGTTTCAGAAAACGCCTCTATTTACATTAAAGAGCAACAAGGGAAAACGATGGTTTCCATGATTGGACAAGATTTGACGTATGATAGGCGCGATAGTCGGTTAAATCCGACAATGGGATATTATTTGAATTTCGGGGCTGATTATGCCGGTATCGGTGGTGATACAGACTTTTTCAGAATTAATGCCACAGCGATTCAATATTTCCCGGTCATGGATGATGTCGTTTTATCATTACGAGCAGATGGGGGGCGAATTTGGGGCATCGGTCAAGATGTGCGGATTAACAATCGATATTTCCTAGGAGATGCTTCGTTGCGCGGGTTTGAATATGGCGGTGTTGGTGCCAGAGATAAAGCTACCGGAGACTTTTTGGGCGGTGATTGGTATGTAACTGCATCGGCGGAAGTTACCTTCCCGATTGGGTTGCCTAAAGAAATGGGTGTAAAGGGAAAACTTTTTACGGATGCGGGATTTATCGGCGCGCCGGATGATGTGAATCGCAATGATATTTATTATAATGATACGTTGCGGTGGGCCGTCGGAACAGGAATCGTTTGGCAATCACCGATGGGCACAATCGGAATAGATTTCGCCGTGCCGGTTATGAAAGAAAAATATGATAAAACGCAAGTATTTCGTTTGAACTTTGGAAAGGGATTTTAAAATGACAGAAAATAAAAAAGAAAAATTATGTCCGTTAAAAAAAGGTGCTTTATGGATGCAGGAGAAAGCGCGTCAGGTTAATCCGGAATTTAAAAAACATAAAGGTATTTTTATAGGGGGTGTATGTGTTTTAATTTTAATTGGATTATGGGCAAGTATGTCAGGCTCTGGTTCTGTTGTCGGAGTTGTGGATGTGATGCAAGTTCGCGAAAAAGCAGCCGTGTATCAAGGAATTTTAAGTAATCAGAAAAAATATGAAGAAGAGTGGCGGATTCGTTTTAATGCCGAAAAAGATTTGTTGACGCAAGAAGATAAAGCATTAGCGGATAAACGCTCAAAAACAAAAGCGGCTGTTTTTAAAAAAGAAGTAGATGCTTTTCAAAAAAAGGTCATTGCTTTTCAACAAAAATATCAAGAGCAATATACGCAAATCATAATGGCCTCTCAAATGGCGGTGCAGCAAGCCGATCAAATGGCGTTGGAGACGATACGTCAGTTGGGGAAGAAAAAAGGAGTTGATGTGATTATGCCGATGCAAGCAGCATTGTATAGTTCTGATCGGGTGGATTTAACGGAAGATTTTATTCGTTTATTTGATGATGAAAAATTTTCGGTTCAATATCCGGATCCGAAAAGTATACAAGTGCCGGCACAAAAATAGAAAGGATTGAAAATGGTTGATACACGTTTCTTTCACAAAAATTCAGCAATGAGTTTAGGCGAATTAGCAGTAATTGCCGAAGCTAAATTAAGTAATGATGCTTTTGCGTCCAAAATGATTCAGGATGTGGCGGACTTAAAACATGCCGGTCCGGAAGAAATCTCGTGGGCTTTTATCCCGAGTGTGCGGGAAGATTTGAAAAACACAAAAGCCGGCGCGGTAATTGTGCCGGAAAAGTTTTTGGACTATGTGCCTGCTGAGACTGTGGCTTTGGTTTCAAAAGATCCGCATCGTTCTTATGGGTTAGTTGCTTCCGCTTTTTATCCGCGTCGGATTGACGGGGGAATTTCTCAAAAAGCCATTATTGATCCCACAGCAACATTAGGTGCTGATTGTGAAGTGGCGGCAGGGGCAGTTATCGGGCCGAATGTTCAATTGGGAGCGCGGTGTAAAATCGGCGCCAATGCAGTGATTGAAGAAGGCGTTGTAATGGGTGATGACTGCACGGTGGGACCAAATGCAACCGTATCGCATTGTATTGCAGGAAACAAGGTGTATATTTATCCGGGTGCTCAAATTGGGCAGGACGGATTCGGTTTTGCCATGTCGCCGGAAAAAGGACCAACAAAAGTGCCGCAATTAGGACGTGTGATGATTGGAAATGATGTGGAAATCGGAGCCTGTTCAACGGTTGATCGGGGCGCAATGGGGGATACGGTCATTGGTGATGGTACGCGCATTGATAATTTAGTGATGGTGGCGCATAATGTGAAGTTAGGACGCTGTTGTGTGATGGTATCGCAGGTAGGAATTGCCGGTTCTTGTGAATTTGGTGATTTTGTCGTGGCGGCCGGTCAAGCCGGTTTTGCCGGACATTTAAAAATTGGAACCGGTGCTCAAATCGGTGCAAAATCGGGTTTGATGGCTGATGTGCCCGCAGGGGCCGTTTTGATGGGAGCGCCGGCGGTGCCGCGTTTGGATTTTATGCGTCAGGTGCTGGCGTTACAGAATTTGGCAAAGAAAAAAGAAGGAAAACCACTTTCTTTGTTCGAAAAAATCAAGTTGTTTTTATTAAAGAAGAAAGGAAAGTAAGTTATGACAGAACAAACAGAAGTTCAGGAAACGCCGGCAAATATCATTCCGGAAATCCGAATTGATCAGATTTTAAAAATGTTGCCGCATCGGTATCCGTTTTTATTGGTGGATCGGATGAAAAACGTGGTGCCGGGAGAAAGTGGTATTGGTATTAAAAATATCACGATGAACGAGCCGTTTTTTACGGGACATTTTCCAGAAAATCCGGTGATGCCCGGTGTATTGCAGATTGAAGCAATGGCTCAAGCGGCCGGAATTATTGTTTTAACCGCTTATCCAGAAGAAGAGCGGTGTAATAACAGCGTATATTTCATGACAGTGGATGAAGTGAAATTCCGTAAACCGATTTTGCCGGGAGATGTGGTGGAATTACATGTTAAAAAAGAACAAACCGTGCGCAATGTGTTTAAATTCAGGGGGGAAGCACGCGTTGATGGAAAATTGGTTTCTCAAGCCATTTTCAGCGCAATGATTTTTAAAAAAGCGTAAGGAGTTTCCATGGTTAAAATTCATCCTTCCAGTTTAGTTGATTCAAAAGCAGAAATTGCTGATGATGTGGAAATCGGTCCTTTTTGTACTGTTGGACCAAACGTAAAAATCGGTGCCGGTTCTCGGTTGATTTCGCATGTGGTTGTGGATGGTTTCACAACGATGGGAACGGGTAATTTAGTATATCCGTTTGCAGCATTGGGAACGTTGGCTCAACATAAGCGTTCTAATGCACCGGATGCCGAGTTAATTATTGGAAACAACAATACCTTCCGTGAGCATGTAACCGCGCATGTCGGTTCTGAAGTGGATCATAAAATCACGCGCATTGGCAATGGCAATTTATTTTTAGTGGCTAGTCATATTGCGCATGATTGTATTTTAGGCGACAACATTGTGATGAGCAATAATGCCACACTGGCGGGGCATGTTGTTGTAGGTGATAATGCGATTATTGGCGGGTTATCGGCCGTTCTTCAATTTACGCATATCGGAAAAGGAGCGATGATTGGCGGTATGTGTGGGATTGCGCGCGATGTGATTCCGTATGGGATTGTGATGGGCGGTGTGCGCAGTGGTTTAGCCGGATTAAATATCATCGGATTGCAACGGGCAGGGGTTCCTCAAGAACAGGTTTTCGGATTGCAAAAAGCGTATAAGTTTTTGTTCAATTCGGAAAACGGATTGTTTGCCGATCGGATTCAGCAGATGGAAAATAATCCTGAATTCGCGGGAAATCCATTGGTTCAAGAGGTTATTCAATTTGTAAAAAATCCATCTAAAAACAACATTTTGCAACCGGACAAATAACGAGGAAAACATGAAAAAATTGGGCATTATTGCGGGAGGAGGCACTTTACCGAAAGAAGTAATTCAAGCGTGTCAACGGCAAAAACGCCCGTTTTTTGTGTTAGCATTAAAAGGATTTTGTGTGCCGGATTTATTGCCGGCAGGTATTCCGGTAAAATGGGTGCGTTTAGGGGGCGCTGGTCGGATTGAAAAAACGCTACGCGCCCAAAAAGTTCAGGAAATCATGTTGATTGGTTCGGTACGTCGCCCCTCTCTTTTAGAATTGTGGCCAGATTGGACAGCATTAAAGTTCATGGGGCGTGTTTTAATGCAGGCGCGGGGTGATAATGGGTTATTGTGTGCTTTAATTCATGAAATTGAGCAAAGAGGATTTCAGGTGGTTGGAGCGCATGAAATTTTACCCTCTTTGTTATTGGGAAAAGGTGCGCAAGGAACTGTTTTACCGACATCCGCAGATGAGCGAGATATAACGCGCGGATTTGAAGTGGCTAAATTATTGGGAAAAGCCGATGTGGGGCAATCCGTGATTGTGCAGCAAGGTTTGGTGTTGGCTGTGGAAGGAATTGAAGGAACGGATGCTTTGATTCAGCGCTCTAAAGCATTACGTCGGCGCGGCGGGGGAGGTGTGTTGGTTAAAACAGCTAAACCGCAACAGGATCATCGGGTGGATTTGCCGACAATCGGCCCTAAAACGGTTCAAGAAGTTTACGAGGCGGGGCTGAAAGGTATTGCTGCTGAAGCGGGGGCATGTTTGTTTGCTAAACCGGCTGAAACAGTTCAATTAGCTGACCGGTTGGGTATTTTTATTGTAGGAATTGATCAGTCATGGGTGAAAAAATTAAAATCTATTTAGTGGCGGGAGAACCGTCCGGTGATTTATTGGGATCCCGTTTAATGCGGGCATTTAAGCGTGCGTTTGGTAAGAATGTTTCTTTTTGCGGTGTAGGTGGTGAAACAATGCAAAAGGAAGGCTTGCATTCTTTGTTTGATATTCGGGATTTGGCCGTAATGGGGTTGATGGAAGTGGTGCCCAGTATTCCGCGTATTTTAAAGCGATTAAACAGTGTTGTTAAAGATATTGAAGTGCAACACCCAGATGTGATTATCACAATTGATTCTTACAGTTTTTCGGCGCGGGTGCATGCGGCTTTAAAAAAAGCGAATTGCCCCATTGCGCATTTTCACTATGTGGCACCGCAGGTATGGGCTTGGAAGAAAAAACGGGCGCGGCAAGTGCATCGCTTATTTGATCATTTATTTGTGTTATTGCCGAATGAGCCAAAGTATTTTGAACCGTATGGAATGGCGACGACTTTTGTGGGGCATCCGGTGGTGGAGTCATTGGCAGCGCAAGGAAAAGGAAATGATTTTAAAAAGCGATATCGGATTCCGGAGCAGTCTTTTGTTTTATTAATGTTACCGGGCTCTCGCAAAAATGAAGTGCGCTATTTGTTAAGTGACTTTATGCAAGCGGCAGAACAAATGCAAAAAAAACATCCGAATTTATATGTGGTTGTGCCGACGGTTCAAACGGTGGAAAAAACCGTGCGGAAACAATTAGCACATTGGTTTGTGCCGCATGTGATTGTGTTAGGTGAAGAAGAGCGTTATCATGCTTTTGCTGCAGCAGATGTGGCGTTGGCATCTTCCGGAACGGTAAGTTTGGAATTGGCAATGGCTGGGGTGAAGCATTTGATTGCTTATCGGGTAAGTCCGTTAACGGCGATGATTGTGAAGCGGTTAATTCAGATTCGGTTTGTGAATTTAATCAATATCCTATCGGATAAAGAAATTATTCCGGAAATGATTCAGGATAAGTGCACGCCGGATCAATTAGCGTTTCAATTAGAACGCTTAATTCAAGCACCGGCGCAAGAGGTGATGCCGGCATTAAAACTGTTGGGTGTTGGTGAAACAATGACACCTTCAGATCGGGTTGTTCAGAAAGTCAGGGAGTTGATTGGAAAATGAATCAAAAACGGACGTTATATCATTATCCATTATGTCCTTTTTCACGCAAAGTGCGCTTGTTGCTTTTTGAAAAAGGGTTATCCTATGGTATGATTATGGAAACACCATGGATGCGTCGGCCGGAATTTTTGAAAATCAATCCGGCAGGGGATGTGCCGGTTTTAATTGAACCGGATGGGTATGCTTTGACGGATCATGTTTCTATTTGTGAATATATCAACGAAATTAAAACAACGCCGGATTTAATGGGGGAGACGCCGCGTGGTCGAGCTGAGGTGCGGCGATTAACCAATTGGTTTGATTCCAAATTTTATATGGAAGTATATAAACCCTTGGTGGGAGAAAAATTGGATAAGGTGGTGCGTTTATCAAAAGAACCGGATGCAGCTTTAATTCGGGCAGGACGAGCTAATTTAAAACGACATTTGGATTATTTGGATTGGTTGACGGCCAGACGTAATTATTTGGCCGGTCGCTATATTTCTATGGCTGATTTAGGAGCGGCTGCGCATTTGTCTGTTTTAGATTATTTGGGCGAAATTAACTGGGAGCGATATCCGGATATGAAAGCATGGTATTTAAAAATAAAATATAGACCTTCATTTAATTCTTTACTTATGGATCGTTTAGCTGGTATAATGCCTTCAGATGTTTATGCAAATTTGGATTTTTAAGAGAGGCAGCATGAAATTTCGGTTCTTACTTGTTTTGAGTGTTTGCTCCTTCCTGTTGTCGGGATGTGGCGGGCAAACCGTTTTTTATTGGGAACGTCCGAACACGGGAGCGACGTGGTTTGCCAAAGATCATACGGAATGTTTAAGAAAAGCAGATTTTTGGCCGTATTATTGGCCGGGATGGCCGTGGGGTTGGCAAAAAGAGCCCGATCCGAATTTGCGGTTTGATAATGATGCGGCTAATGGTATCTGGGCCAGTTATGTTCCTTATCCGGGAGCTCAACCATTATATGTAAACTCATTGCGTGGAGATTGGTCCATGTCGCCTTCTTGGTATCGGCGGTGCATGGAAGATCGTGGTTATTATCAGACACAGCCACCGGAACAAAATCGTCAGGTTTTCCCACAATGATAAAATGCCCCCCTTAAGGGGGGTTTTACATTGGGATTTGTTTGCTTTTTACGCTAAAATATGCTAAATAAATTTCAATAAAAATAAGAAAGAGGATTTTATGTCAGAAAATAAAGTGATTATGCAAGTGTTGCCGTCATTAGAAATGGGCGGTGTTGAACGAGGAGCAGTAGAAATTGCTGTCGCTCTTCAACAAAAAGGGATGCCTAATATTGTTATTTCAGCAGGGGGAAAAATGGTTTCCGCGCTTGAAAAAATCGGGGTAGAGCACATTACGTTGCCAGTGGATACGAAAAATCCGATTCGGATGTGGTTAAATGCCATTAAAATTGCTAAAATCGCGCGAAAAAAACAAGTCGGGTTGATGCATGTGCGTTCACGGGCGCCGGCATGGTCTGTCAAATGGGCAAGTGAAAAAACGGGTATCCCGTTTATAACAACATTTCATGGATTTTATGGATTAAAACCGCGTTGGTTTAAATTATTTTATAATCGGGTGATGACTCAGGGAGTTAAAATTATTGCCGTATCTGATTTTATTGCTCAACATATTATTAAAGAATATGAAGTTAATCCCAATAAAATTGTTCGTATTCACAGAGGGGCGGATGTGAATTATTTTAATCCGGAACGTGTTTCGGTTAAACAAGTATCTGATGTATTCAATCAATTCCAAATTCCTTTAGGAATGCCGGTTATTTCTTTAGTCGGTCGTTTGTCAGGTTGGAAAGGTCATCTGGTTCTATTAAAAGCGCTCTCCATGATGCGAAACAAAGAAGTTGTCTGTTTGTTTATTGGGAGTAAGGGGGGAAAAACTCTTATGGATGAAATTAAGCGCCAAATGGATTTGTTACCTCAAGAAACACGTGTCCAGATTATTGAAACATGTTCGGATATGCCAGCGGCTTATGCTTTGTCGGATATCGTTGTATCTGCTTCCACGCTTCCAGAAACATTTGGTCGTGTAGCGGTTGAAGCCGGTGCGATGGGGAGAATTGTTGTTGCAACAAATCACGGGGGTTCTTGTGAAACTGTTATTGATGGGAAAACAGGTTTTTTAGTGCCGCCAAATGATGCGAAGGCTTTAGCTGATAAGTTGGATATGGTGTTAGAGATGTCAGCATCGGAGCGTCAAAAAATACAAGAAGCTGCATTGCAGCATATTCGCAAAAATTTCTCAACAGAAGTGATGGCAGAAAAAACCATTCAATTATATCAAACTTTATTAAGGACCTTAAAATGATTAAATTACTCAAACGCAAAAAAACAAAAAAAAATGACATTGTGTTTCATGAAGATGATACAGATGTTGTAAAAATGACCAAAATGTTGGCTGTATTTGAAAAAATGAATTTGGGGGAATATATCCAGTATTTGGGAAAGCCATGGCATATCATTTGGAGCAATATTTTAGTGGGAATTTCTCGCGGTATTGGTTTGACCATCGGTGCAGCATTGGTAATTATTTTAATTGTGAAATTATTAACGTTATTTATCGGTTTAAAATTCCCATGGTTATCTGATGCGTCGGCTCAATTATTACAGGTTATTAAAACAACACCGGGAGCAGAGCGGTTTGTGCAGGTAGTGGAACAATCGCAAGAAAATGCTAAAAAAGCTGAAGCTTTGCGCGAAAATATGCAATAAAAATGTAAAAACACCGTCGATTGTTTCGGCGGTGTTTTTTGATGCAGTGTTAATAAGTATCTTTAAACAGAGGTTTACGTTGGAAAAGTTTTGTCATTTGTGCTTCCATCAATGTTCCCAAGATGATTTTCTTATCGCGAATAATGACACGTAATTGATCTGCCATCAACGGGTTCGGATTTGCAAAAACGGATTGGATTTCCGGTCGCAAGGTTTGAATCCCTTCCAATTTTTGATGAATGACCCCCAAAATACCTCGTCCCAACAAATCGGCAGCCAAATCTTCATGCAAACCGGCAGCAGTGGCGTATTTGATAACCGAATTGAGCGCGTCTTCCGCACTGTTTGCGTGAATGGTTGAGATAACCAAGTGACCGGAAGTTGCTGCGCGTAGTACTTGAGAAGAGGTTTCCGGGGTTCTGATTTCTCCTACTAAAATGTAGCGAGGACGTGAACGCAAAGCTGATTTTAAGCCGTCTCCCCATCGTTCATTTTCAACCGGACTTTGTTTGCAAAGCCCCAAAGCTCCGTTTTTCGCACGATATAAACCATCTAAAGGCATTTCCGGAGGATCTTCAATCGTATATGCAAAACCACCATCATTTTCTAAATATTTACGAAGGAGTGCAGATGCAGTTGTTGTTTTTCCCATTCCGGTCGGACCGCCTAACAAGATAAGGCCGGATGCTGTGGATAAACTAACTAAATGCTCTACGATTGATTCCGGCAATCCCAAATCAAAAACATCCGGTGTGTGAACAGGCATCTTTCGACAGTTAAATTGAATTCCTGAAATTGTTAACACGCGTTCAACACGATAGGTATCTCCGGCAAATTTAAGAGCATAACTTGATGAACCCGTATAGCCTTGTTCTAAAGATTTATGAAAATCCAGCAGGTCATCCGTTTCTAAAGGAATAAGCGCAAAGCGGGTATTTTCGTCCCGAATGTAAGCGATCCGTTCAGGAGTGACCCAGATATCCGCAAATGAAATATCTGCCAGTGAAGGAGCTCGTATTACTTTTAAATCACCGGAAATCGGATCAATATCCGAGCCTGAGGTTGTTTTAGATTTTTCTTTCTGAGGAGTCGGTGTTTCCAATTTATCAGCTTCTTCGTTAAAAACAGGAGGGGTGGGTGCCAAGATCATTTCTTTTTTCCTTTCATTTTTCTTCATTGTAAAAGGGGCATGCTTTTTTTTCAAGTATTTTTTTGCTTGATTTTTTTTGAAATCCGTGATAGAATTTGTCTACTTTTTTTATGGAGGATATATGTCAACTAAACTTTTTGAAAATTATACCATGGAAGATTTTAAATCTTTTTTCTCAATTGCTTCGAGTGTTATTGTTCAAAATTTATCTGTGAGTACGAGACAGTTAGATACCACCTCCCAAAAAATGATTGATCGGAATATTTTCTTTGTATATGAAGCTTTAAAAGAATGTCAGCTCAAGGGCTTTTTAAAGCTTAAAAAGAAAACTCATTTTCCCGCGGGCAGTTTGGGAGATGCTTTTGAAAGAGTTGTTGATACCTGTGCTCAATTAAAAATTCCAGCGACTTACCAAATTGGAAAAAATTTTGTTAAACCTTTAAGTGTTGAAAAACAAGTTAAACTTGAACGATTAAGACTTAAAAGAAAAAAATTTTTGAAAAATAATTTCATTTCAAATTTCTTTGTCAACATGTATCAAAAAACAAAAAAGGAAAAATAATATGCAGAAAAAAAATAAAGCTATCCCAGCTTTCCAAAACGATTCATTAGTTGTCTTTGAAGATGGTAAAACCGCATCGGCTGTGGCATTGGAAAAGGTGAATTCCAATTTAAAGAGGTTATTTAAAAACTTTGATAAAAATGATTTTGCTATGTTTATTCAAAAGGCATGGGAAGTCAATGAGGTTAATCGGCTGGCTTCAGAAACAAAAGAAAATAAAGTGATTATTTTTAAAAACAATAAAATTATCATGGCTGGATTGGATGTGTTGGATTTTTCTATTCGTCGGCGGTTTTATTTATTAAATCGCGATTTTGAAAAACAAGAAGCCACAGAGATTGTGCAAACTCGGTTGAAAGAAACGGCTCGAATGGACGGGATTACATTACCGCGTTTGTTAAAGGTAAATCGTTCAACGGCGATGGATATTCAACAAGTATTTGATTTTAAAAAAGTAAAAGAAAAACCGGCTTCAAAGTTAGATTTTATACGGATGAGTAATATTTCTGTCGTTCATAAATTTCCAAATTTGGTTTTTAGAGGTGGACGTTGGTTTTCTATTCATCAGAGATAATTAAAACTAACCAATAAAGGGTAATCAATGTTAGATTTTATCAATAATCCTCAATGGGCGCGGCAATGTTATGATAAAGTTCCGTCATCGGCACGACAGACTTTTAAACGTTTCTCTGCATCTGATTTTGTGCGGTTTGCACAAGCGGCCTATAGAGTGTTGCTTCAAAATAAACTCTATTTGGCGCGAAAGAATCGGTTGTCTTTGAATTCAGAGCAGCGTTCTCAAAATCAATCCATTATTGCGCGAAATGCCAGATGGATTCGGAATGGATTGGATTTGAGTGATTGTCAAAAAGGGTTGATTTATCAAGGAAATTACGCCAATTCTTTGAGAGCATTAAAAAAAAGGATTGAAAAAATGGCTGTTGCTTACGGATTTGAATTACCAACCGATTCATTAGATGAAACACAAAAGCCGGTTCGCCTATTTCAGATCTTTGATAAAGAAAGTGTGCGGCCTGAAAATATGGCTCAATCACGTCGATTGGATTGGGCATCTCGTCAAACTTTGGCGGTTTATATTAAAGCAAATCGATCTTTTATTCGATCAATGTAAAAAAAACTTGCTTTTTTTAAAAAAAACGTGTATATAAAACATACATTCTTGAAATCAACAAGGGTGGGTCTTAAAAAAGACCCGCCTTTTTTATAAAAAACGGGTTGTTAAAAACGAGAAAGGAAATAAAATGGATTTATGTCAAAAGATTCAAGAAATGATTGAACCGTCTTTGACACATTTAGGGTATGAAATTGTGCGTATCTTGTTGCAAGGTGGGGATGTCAAGACTGTTCAGGTGATGGTGGAACGGATAGATCGGAAAGATATGACATTAGATGATTGTGAAAAAGTGTCTCGCACGGTATCAGCTTTGTTGGATGTGGATGATCCGTTTTCCAGTCGTTATGTGTTGGAAATTTCATCGCCGGGCATTGATCGGCCTTTGATTAAAGCATTGGATTATGTGCGTTTTGCCGGTTTTGATGCTAAAGTGGAAACGTTAGTTCCATTAAAGGGGCGGCGACGCTTTAAAGGAAAAATTTTAGGATTAACCGATGATGAAAAATCGGTTCGTTTAGATGCTGAAGAAGGAGAGGTTTCCATTGAATTGGAAAATATTTCAAAGGCAAAATTAATTTTAACAGATGATTTATTGAAATATCATCAGATTCATTAAAAAGAATAAGGAGAAAAAGATGCAAACAGCTACATTACCGAGACCGGAATTGATTCAAATGGCCGAAAATTTGGCGCGCGAAAAAAACATTGATAAAGAAGATGTTTTAAACGCGATGGAGCAAGGAATTTCCAAAGCAGGTCGTTCTAAATATGGTCCGGAATATGATATTCGCACGTTTATTGATCGAAAAACCGGTGAGATTAAAATGGCGCGTTATATTGAAGTTGTGGATGAAGCTCTAGATGAATTCAAACAAATTTCATTAGCAGATGCGCACAAAAAAGATCCGACTTTAAAAGTGGGAGATTTTATTATAGATCCTTTGCCTCCGATGGATTTAGGGCGTATTTCTGCCGGTGTGGCAAAGCAAGTGATTATGCAAAAGGTTCGTGAGGCCGAACGGATGCATCAATATAAAGAAATGATTGATAAAAAGGGTGAGATTGCTAACGGAACTATAAAGCGTATTGAAGCGGGAAATTATATTGTTGATTTAGGGCGGTGTGAAGCCTTATTACATCGTGGTGAATTAATTCCGCGTGAAGTTTATCGTGTAGGTGATCGGATTCGGGCATTGATTTTAGATGTGCGGTCTGAAATGAAGGGGCCGCAGGTTTTCTTATCTCGTTCTCATCCGGATTTTGTGAAAAAATTATTTACGGCCGAAGTGCCGGAAATTTATGACGGCGTGATTGAAATAAAAGCTGTTGCGCGCGATCCGGGATCTCGAGCAAAGGTGGCGGTTTATTCTAAAGATAACACTATTGATGCCAGAGGAGCCTGTATTGGGCTGCGTGGTGTGCGGGTTCAGGCAATTGTAGCTGAATTACAAGGTGAAAAAATTGATGTGATTAATTGGTCGCCAGATCCGGCAACCTTTATTGTGAATGCATTAGCTCCGAGTGAAGTGTTGAAGATTGTGATTGATGAAGAAGCCGGCAATGTGGAAGTGGTAATTCCGGAGGATCAACTTTCTTTAGCTATTGGTCGGCGCGGTCAGAACATTCGCTTGGTTTCTCAATTAACCGGTTGGCACATTGACATGATGAATGAAGCGCAAGAATCCGAACATCGTCAAGCGATGACAAAAGAAAAAGTAGAGTTATTCATGCAAGCGTTAGATGTTGATGAAATGATGGCGCATTTATTGATTCAAGAGGGCTTCACTTCGGTGGAAGATATTGCTTATATTGCCTTGGATGAACTAACTGAAATAGAAGGATTTGATGAAGATCTTGCAATGGAATTACAAAATCGGGCAAAAGCTTATTTAATTGCGCATCAAGATTCATTAACAAAGAAATTGGAAGAATTAAAAGTGGCGGAGGATTTGCGCTCTTTTGAAGGACTTTCTTTGGAACAATTGGTAAAATTGGCTGAAAAAAATGTAAAAACATTGGATGATTTGGCAGATTTGGCCGGCGATGAATTGATTGAAATTTTGGGTAATGATTTAACCGAAGAACAGGCAAATACCTTAATCATGAAAGCGCGGGAGCATTGGTTTGACGATACGGAAAAAACGGCTGAATAAATTTTCTGCTAAAGCAGACAGCGGATTCAAAACCTGTTTTGTCACAAAGACAGTGGAAAACAGGGATTTGATGATGCGGTTTGTTTTAGGGCCGGACAAAAACATCGTGCCCGATATCACGGGAAAATTACCGGGGCGCGGGTTATGGTTGGTTGCAGATCCGATTATTGTTCAAAAAGCAATTGATAAAAAGCTGTTTTTTAAAGCGTCTAAAAAGTCATATACGAAAGTGCCTACTGATTTAGTAGCCCAAATAACCTGTTTACTCAAAGTTCATGTCTTATCTTTGTTGGGATTGGCGCGCAAGGCGGGACAAGTTGTCAGTGGCTTTGAAAAGGTTAAAGAGGCATTGAGCACGCATCAGGCCGCCGTTGTTTTTGAAGCATTGGATGTCAGTGAAAACAGCAAGGGAAAGTTATATCGTCCGCAGGATAAAATGCCGATTATTTCCGTTTTTGATTCGACGGAGTTGGGAAGTGTTTTTGGTGTCCCTGAAACCATGTTTATCGCTTTATTAAATGGAAAGATGACAGATAAAATAAAACCATTTATAATAAAATTAAATGCGTTCCACGCGTATAAAGGAAAGGAAGAAAAATGACAGAGAAAAAACCGTTAACCTTATCGGGAAAAACTTTGGAGTTGAAAAAAACATTATCTTTAGGCGGACAGGTTCGTCAGAATGTTGGTGGACATAAGACAAATATGGTGCGGGTGGAAGTTCGCAAAAAGCGGGTGATTACACCGACAGAAAATAATACCCCGCTATCAGCGGACGCTACACATAAAATTCAACTGTTGAAAGAAGCTCAAAAAGTGGCAGAACATGCACGTCAGCAAGAATTGGAGCGTCAAGCACTTTTGAAAAAACAACGGCAAGAACAAGAAGCTAAGGAAGCGGCTGAAAGAGAATTGACAGCTCGAAAAATGGTTGATTCAGCGGTGCAAGTTTCTGTTTCCGAACAGACACCGATTGAAAAAAAAGTTGAAAAGAAAAAGCAATTATTTGAAGATAAAAAAGGATTTTCGGAAGAAGATGAGCGAGTATTTAAAAAGGGTTTTCATAATACTGAACGCAGAAATTCCGGAAAAATTAATATAAATGCTTATATGGGTGGGGATGAAGACGAAGATGGTACAGTAAAACGGGGACGTTCATTGGCATCCATTCGGCGGGCACGCGAAAAGGAACGCTTAAAGCATTTAGAAAGTTTAAAATCAAATGAAAAAATTGTGCGTGAAGTAATTATTCCGGAAACAATTACGGTGCAGGAATTGGCTAACCGAATGAGTGAAAAAGGAGCAACTGTCGTCAAAACGTTGATGAAGTTAGGAATGATGGTAACAATTACGCAAACAATTGATGCAGATACCGCGGAATTGGTTGTGGAAGAATTGGGACACAAGGTTAAACGTGTTGCTGAATCAGATATTGAAGACGGATTGGATGTAAAAAAAGAAGATGACCCCGCAGATCTGAAGCCACGCTCTCCGGTGGTAACGGTCATGGGACATGTGGATCATGGAAAAACATCATTATTGGATGCATTGCGTTCCACGGATGTTGCCGGTGGTGAATCCGGTGGAATCACACAGCACATCGGGGCTTATCAAGTTCAATTAAAATCCGGTCAGAAAGTGACGTTCATTGATACGCCGGGACATGAAGCTTTTACGGCAATGCGCGCTCGAGGAGCATCGGTAACGGATATTGTGATTTTGGTGGTCGCCGCGAATGATTCCGTGATGCCCCAAACGATTGAGGCGATTCACCATGCCAAAGCTGCCGGAGTGCCGATTGTGGTGGCAGTAAATAAAATTGATGTACCGGGGGCCAATCCGCAAAAAGTATATATGGATTTATTGAATCATGATGTTGTGGTGGAATCCATGGGTGGAGATGTGTTGGCGGTAGAAGTGTCTGCTAAAAAACGACTCAATTTGGAAAAGTTGGTAGAAGCTGTTTTACTTCAAGCCGAAGTGTTGGATTTAAAAGCTAACCCTAATCGCTCTGCCGTAGGTGTGGTAATTGAGGCTAAAATGGAAAAAGGACGGGGCTCTGTTGCGACTGTTTTGGTGCAAAAAGGAACGCTTCATGTGGGGGATATTTTCGTCGCCGGTCAGGAATGGGGGCGCGTGCGATCACTCTATAATGATACTGGAAAAAAAGTGGATAAAGCATTGCCGGCTGAACCGGTTGAAGTGATTGGGTTACAGGGAACGCCCTCTGCCGGAGATGATTTTGTTGTGGTGGAAAATGAAGCTAAAGCGCGTGAAATTTCAGCCTATCGTCAACGCAAAGCCAGAGAAGTGTTGCAAGTTAAATCCATGTCCAGTGCGGAACAGTTATTCGCTAAAATTAAAGCCGGTGAAGTCAAGGAATTACCGGTGTTGATTAAGGGTGATGTGCAAGGATCCGTGGAAGCTTTAAACGGGATTTTATCCAAAATTGCGAACAGTGAAGTTAAGGTGCACGTATTACACAGTGGAGTAGGGGCGATTAATGAATCTGATATCACTTTAGCGCGAGCCAGCAAGGCGATCGTAATTGGATTTAACGTGCGGGCAAATCCGACAGCACGCGAAATGGCACGACGCGATAATGTGGATATTCGTTATTATTCCATTATTTATGACGTGGCAGATGATATGAAGTTAGCGGTCGAAGGATTGCTGAGTCCTGAAATTAAGGAGAAAATGTTGGGGTATGCCGAAGTGCGTCAAGTTATTTCCATTTCTAAAGTGGGGAAAGTTGCCGGTTGCATGGTTACGGAAGGTTTGGTGAAACGTGGTGCAAAAGTGCGTTTATTGCGTGATCATGTGGTCGTTTATGAAGGAACTTTAGCTCAATTAAAACGCTTTAAAGATGATGTAAAAGAGGTGAAAGAAGGGTTTGAATGCGGTATCACATTTGAAAACTTTGATGATGTGAAAGTCGGAGATGTCATTGAATGTTATGAAATGGAAGAAATTGCCGTTCATTTTAAAGAAGGAGAATAACATGCGAGGAAGTAAAGCACCGTCTCAACGTCAATTGCGTGTGGCTGAAGAAATAAAGCATGTGTTGGCACAGATGTTTGTGCGCGATGAAACCTTTATTGAAGGTTTAAAAACACCGTATTTAATGATTACAGAAACAAAAATTTCTCCCGATTTTTCAGTGGCGACAATTTTAGTCCATGCCATCGGAGATGTGAATACAGAGGAGCAAGTAGCTTTATTAAATGCTCATAAAGGGGTGTTTCGATTCCAGTTAGGTAAGAAAATTCGTTTGAGAATTGTTCCGGATATTCGATTTTTCGCAGATACTTCTTTTGAAGAAATTTCTCATATCACGGATTTAATTAATTCTGATGCCGTTCAAAACGATGTGAAAAAATATCAGGAAGAAAATGAAGCAAATTGAATTCAAAAGCTGGATTCCTATTGACAGAAAAACGGTGGAACGTTTTGCTAAGCGTCCTTTACCGGAGGATTTTTGTTTCTTCTCTTTGCAAAAAGTGGATAACTATGATCCAAGCAAAATCGAATATGCCTTACGGTTAGTGCGACAAGTCGGAGAAAAAAGAAAAGTAGAAACAATTGGTAAAATTAGTGCAACAAAACGCTATTTATCTCCGATTTGTCAAAAACAAGACGGTTCTTTTGTTAAATTAAAAGATATTTTTTGGGATCGTCGTGTCGAAATTTTTAAAGCTCCTGAGGGAGAAGTTCGCTATGGAGAATATGGCCTTACAAAAGCTATGGTTTATGCTTTTATGAAAGAATTAGATGAACAAAAAATTCCAAAAGTAAGTGTGTGTATATCAGGGGATAACATTTCTTCTTTAAAATTGTCTGAGGCTCTTGTCGGAACAAAAGAACGCATGGAAATTATGACTTCAGAACAAATGCCAAATGGCAAAATTAAATTTAAACCCAGTGATGTCTATTTACAAATTTTAAATGTCAAAAAAGCCATTTTGGAAATGGAAAAGCGGTTTCCCCTAAAAAAAGTTATTCAACATCAAATTTTAAAACAGACGGGAAGAAATTGAAACAGCTGAATGATATTAATGGGTGGATAGTAATTGATAAGCCTTTGGGTATTACCTCTAATCAGGTTATTAGTCAACTAAAACATCTTTTACATCCTCGTAAAATAGGGCATGCAGGGACACTTGATCCATTGGCAACCGGAGTTTTACCAATTGCTCTCGGTAAGGCAACCCGAACAATTGAATTTGTTATGGGAGGAATGAAAGAATATGAGTTTGAAGTTCGTTGGGGATATGAATCTTCAACAGATGATGCCGAAGGAAGTTTAACGCATGTTTCAGATCAATACCCAACAACTTTACAAATCCAGTCTGTCTTAAAGTGGTTTGTTGGAAACATCTATCAAACGCCTCCCGCTTTTTCTGCTTTAAAAATAGATGGGAAAAGAGCCTATGAATTAGCTCGTAAAGGAGAAAACGTGACTTTAAAGTCTCGTTTGATTCAAATTGAATCTTTAATTCTAATGTCAGTTAACAATAAGGATAAGGCACAATTTAAAGTGCGTTGTTCTAAAGGGACATATGTGCGTTCTTTGGCACGGGATTTGGGGAAAAAATTGGGATGCGGTGCTTACATTACGGCATTACGTCGCACGGTTTGTGAACCATTTGATTTAACGCAAGCGGTTGTGTTGGATTGTGTGAAAGATGTTGAATCAGCTAAAGTTATCCCGTTTGAGCAAGCTTTACGGTCTGTGCCGGTGGTGACTGTGTCAGTCAATGAAGCGGACAGATTACAAAAAGGGCAACGTTTATCTGTGCGTAAATTAGAAAGGCCGTTTCGGAAAGAAGAGGGCATTTTTCAAGTGCAATCGGCGGGCGTGGTTATTGGGTTGGTTCGGTTTCAAAATGGGATTCTTCAGCCGTATAAGATGTTTTAAAGCGCGCTATTTCTTGTTGTTGCTGGCGAATAAGATAAATCGCTGTTTTTCAGTAAATCCGTCAAAAAGCGGTTTGGTCAGTTGATAAGTGTTCCAATGAAGTTTGTTGAATTAAATTATGCAGCGTGTCATTTAATTCGTATTGATATTTTGTATCATTCCCCGTGTTTTTTCATTTTCCATATTTTTTGAAAAAAAATCGTCTATATTGAGACAAGCTAGCGAAGGTTGGAAGCTATTATTGGAAACAGGGAATATATTGAGTGGAAGCTTTTATTTTTAAACCTTTTTGTTAAATAAATTAAAAAAATTTGTGTTATTTTTGTAACCGACAGGTAGGTTTTAATTCTCAAAGCAGATCCCAACTTGATTTAAGATAAATTGCAAATAGTGGATAGAAGTGTGATAAAAATAATTACTTGATTTTTTTATAAATATGTGTATAATGTACCCATCCTTTTTTATGGAAGAGGAAGATGACCGGACTGAACGATATCTCGGTTCGTGCCAAAAACCTTGGAGAAAAAGGAGAATTAACGTTTAAAGAAAGGATATAATGATGTCGATTTCAAAAGAAAAGAAAAGTCAAATCATTCAAGATTTCGCAACAAAACAAGGGGACACCGGTTCTCCGGAAGTTCAAGTTGCGATTTTAACTGAACGGATTAACGCTTTATCAGAACACATGAAAAGCCACAAAAAAGATTTCCATTCTCGTCGTGGTTTAATGAAAATGGTTGCTGCACGTCGCGGTTTGTTGGGCTATTTAAAGAAAAATGATGCCGCCCGTTATGATGCGTTAATCAAACGTTTGAACTTACGTAAATAGTTTATAAGGGGTGCTGAGGGCAGCACCCTTTATTGTCTGTATTAGAAGAAAAGGAAAATATATTATGACAATGTTTAAAACATTTAAAAAAGAAATTATGTGGGGAGGAAAACCGTTATCTATTTCTACGGGTAAAATCTCACGCCAGGCTGATGGAGCTGTGATTGTTCAATATGGAAATACGATGGTGCATTGTGCGGTGTGTGCCAGTAAGGTTCAGCCAGATACTTTTGAAGATTTTATCCCGTTAACCGTGAATTATCAGGAAAAAACATATGCGGCCGGTAAAATTCCGGGTGGTTTTTTTAAACGCGAAGCAAAACCATCTGAGCATGAAGTATTGGTCAGTCGGTTGATTGATCGTCCGATTCGGCCGTTATTTGTTAAAGGGTTTAATAATGAAACACAAGTGGTTGCAACGTTAATCAGTTTTGATGGCAAAACACAATCCGATATTGTGGCGATGATTGCTGCTTCCGCAGCATTAACGATTTCGGGTTTGCCTTTTTTGGGGCCTATTGCCGGTGCGCGTGTGGGTTATATTGATGGGCAATATGTGTTGAACCCGGATATGCATCAGATGAAAAAATCCGAATTGGATTTGGTTGTGGCCGGAACCAATGAAGGGGTTTTAATGGTTGAATCTGAAGCGCACGAATTATCCGAAGAAACGATGTTGGGTGCTGTCGGTTTTGGTCATGACGCTATTAAACCGGTGATTCAGATGATTATTGAATTGGCTGAAATGTGCGCCAAAGATCCATGGACAGTTAAAGAAGAACCGGCTGAATATCAGGAAGTGCGTTCTGAAATTTTAGAAAAATTAGGTGATGAAATTAAAGCCGATTATAAAATTCACAATAAATTGGAACGTCAAGATGCCGTGGCGGCAACTCGCGAAAAAGCCAAAGCTTTATTTGAAGGAAAAGAAGCACATTTAGCAATTTATGAAAAAGTGTTCCATGAATTGGAAGCACGTATTGTGCGAGATGCCGTTTTAGAAACAGGTATTCGGATTGATGGACGGGATACTAAAACGATTCGTCCGATTGAAGCAGAAGTTGGGTTATTACCGCAAGCACACGGTTCGGCATTGTTTACTCGCGGCGAAACGCAGGCGATGGTTGTGGCTACTTTAGGGACTGGTGAAGATGAGCAAATTGTTGATTCTTTAGCAGGTGAATATAAAGAAAGATTTTTATTACACTATAACTTCCCGCCGTATTCGGTTGGCGAAGTGGGACGAATGGGGTCTCCGGGACGGCGCGAAATCGGTCATGGTAAATTGGCTTGGCGCGCGATTCATCCGATGTTGCCAAATGCGGAAGAATTTCCGTATACGATTCGTGTCGTGTCTGAAATTATGGAATCCAATGGTTCATCTTCTATGGCGACCGTATGCGGTTCTACGTTATCCTTAATGGATGCAGGAGTGCCGATGAAAAAACCGGTGGCCGGAATTGCCATGGGCTTGATTAAAGAAGGTGAAAAGTTTGTTGTTTTGTCCGATATTTTAGGTGATGAAGATCATTTGGGCGACATGGACTTTAAAGTGGCCGGCACAAAAGACGGGGTGACTGCTTTGCAGATGGATATTAAAATTACATCCATTACCAAAGAAATTATGGAAACCGCTTTGGCTCAAGCTCATGAAGGGCGCTTGCATATTTTAGGGAAAATGGCAGAAGCAATTGCTGAACCGCGTGCAAATGTTTCACCAAATGCTCCACGTATTATCACCATTCAAATTCCAAAAGACAAAATTAGAGAAGTTATTGGAACAGGAGGTAAGGTAATCCGTGAAATCGTTGAGAAAACAGGTGCTAAAATTGATATTGACGAGGAAGGATTTATCAAAATCGCCAGTGTTGATGAAAATGCAGGGCAAGATGCTTTGAAATGGATTAAGGAAATTGTTTCAGAACCGGAAGTCGGTATGATTTATGACGGCACGGTTGTGAAGATTATGGATTTTGGCGCATTTGTCAATTTCTTGGGATCTCATGACGGATTAGTTCATATTTCAGAATTGGCTCCGGAACGTGTGGAAAAAGTGACAGATGTTGTCAAAGAAGGTGATCGTGTTAAAGTGAAATGCATGAGCATTGACAATCGTGGTAAGGTCAAATTATCCATGAAACGTGTTAATCAACAAACCGGTGAGGAAATTGTGATTGAAAAAAAACATCACAAAGAAAAAAATGATCAACCGGTTGTGGAAAATGAACCTGTTCAGGAGTAATTTCCCAAAATGGAAAAGGCGCCCTATTGAAGTGGGGCGCTTTTTTATTTGACAACGTTTTTTTTTAAAGTTAAACAAAAGGAAATACTCTTTTATAGAATATTATAAATATAATAAAATAATGAAAACAAGTTTTATGTTTAAAAAGATTTTTAAGGAGTTATAAAATGTTTCAAAATCAATCTGGTCGTTCTATGGTAGAAATGTTGGGTGTTTTGGCGATTATCGGAGTGTTGTCAATTGGAGGAATTGCAGGGTATCGTCAGGCAATGACCGCGCATCGGGCAAATGAATTTTTAAATGATTTATCTATTTTCTTTATTTCGGCGCGCTCGGCGATAGAAGGAGGACAAGTTGAAGGAAATATTAAAATAAAAAATCAAAATTGGTTTTATACGGCAACTTTTTTGATAGGAAACAGTGGATATGATTTTGCTGCGATTATTCCCGAAACAGTTGATGTCGCAACCTGTAAAGAGTTGGCAACCCGCATAACTGATTCAACATTTGATGCTTTAAGGGGTGCGCCACAAGTATCCGAAGATTTTTATTTTTACACGACCTCATCTGGGGAGGATTGGATGCAAAGAAATGAAAGTGCACGTAAACAAACATGTGAAAGTGGAGCGGATAGTTCAGGTCGTGTGCATTTTTATATGGGATTTTAAATAAAAAATTGATTAGTTAGATTTTTTGATTGTTATTCACAGGCAAACAAAGCTGTGTTTGGAGCCATAAACGAGCAATTAAAGGTTTTGATTTCTTTTAAAACAGCAGTTTCTCCAGTAGGAGCGCATAGAGCTTGAGCCATGGGTTGTAAGCTATCAATATTATCGCGCCAGGGATGATAACAAATGGCTATAACTCCATTTTTGGATTGCCCAACGGGATCGCGTTGACCAGCTTCTCGGCGCGCATCGTTATAAGGTGCTACGCATCCGGTTAATCCAAATGATAAAAACAAGCAACCGGCAACAATCGGTAAGAAGCGCATTTTATTCTCCCTTACTGACAATAACAGTTGCTTCGCGCAAGACTCTGTCTCCGCCGATAGTATAACCAGGTTGTAATTCTTGCACAATGACGCCGGCAGGCTTATCCGAAGGAATTTCTTGAACCACTTTATGTTTATCGGGATCAAACGGTTTGTCCATAGATTCAATGCGTTCTATACCGTGTTTTTTTAAGGTATCCTGAAATTGTTTATATGTCATTTCAATTCCATCAGTCATACCTTTCATAAAATCGGCATTTTTTTCCCCCTCTTTTTTTGCATAGCACAAAGCGTTTTCCAAACAATCTGAAACGTTTAATAAATCTTTGGCAAAAGAAGAGTTAGCATATTTAGCATTTTTTTCTAAATCAATTGCGACTCGTTTTTTTAGGTTTTCCATATCCGCATGGGCCCGTAAGGTGGCATCTTTCCACTTAGCAATTTCTTCTTTTAAGGTTTGAATTTCCGGCGCGGTTTCCGGTGTTTCTTCCCCAGTTTTCATTGGTTTTTCAGTTTGGGGCGTTTCGTGTTTTTTATGTTCTGTCATCGGTTCCTTTTTCCCTGCTTGATGATATTTTTTATTCATATAATTCCCCCTTCTTTGTAATTACATACAAATGTAAGAGGTCTTGAGTAAAAAATCAAGTCCATTGATTTTTTTTGTTGTCTGTGATATAAAAAAAATAATAGATAAAAGGAGAAAAAATGTCCAGATATTTAAATCGTTCGGAAAATCAATTGCGTCCGGTTTCAATTGAAATTAATACCAATATGCATGCAGAAGGGTCTTGTACCATTCGTTGTGGAAATACGCTGGTTGTTTGTACGGCAACGGTGGAAGAAAAAGTACCGAATTGGATGAAAAATTCCGGACAGGGCTGGATTACGGCCGAATATGGGATGTTGCCGCGTTCAACCGAAATTCGGATGGATCGGGAAGCTAAAAAAGGACAGGCCGGTCGGACGCATGAAATTCAACGCTTAATTGGGCGTTCTTTACGCGCAGGTGTGGATCTAAAAAGTATTAACGGATTGTGCATTAAAATAGATTGTGATGTGATCCAAGCAGATGGTGGTACGCGGACGGCTTCCATAACAGGTGGGTTTGTGGCGCTTTATTTGGCGTGTCAAAAATTAGTGCGTCAGGGAAAAATTTCCGCCTTGCCGATTACACAATTTATTGCGGCGGTTTCATGCGGTGTGGTGCGGGGCTGTCCGATGTTGGATTTGGATTATGAGGAGGATTCAACAGCCGGTACGGATGCAAATTTTGTGATGACAGATTGCGGAACATTGATTGAAGTGCAAGCAACAGCTGAACATGGTGCTTTTAAAGCTGAAGAGTTAACACAATTGATGACCTTGGCGAGTCAAGGGATTCAAAACTTAATTTTAGCTCAAAAACAAGCATTGGGTATTTTGAAATCATGATACAGCAGATTATTTTGGCAACGCATAATCCTCACAAGCTTGAAGAAGTGCGTCGGATTTTAGGTTCTTTGGGAATTGATGTGATTGGTGCCTCAGATTTGAATTTGCCGGATGTGGCAGAAACGGGCAAAACGTTTTATGAAAATGCATTGATTAAAGCTCAGGCAGCTTTCAAAATAACGGGAAAACCAGTTTTGGCGGATGATTCCGGTTTATGTATTCCGGCATTAGATGGAATACCCGGTGTTTATGCCGCCCGATTTGCGGCGGCGCATGGGGGATATCCGGCTGTTTTTGAGTATTTAAATGAGTTGTTAGTAGGAAAGTCGCGTGCAGCCTATTTTATTTGTTCCATGGTCTTAATTTTGGCCGAAGGAAAGGTGCACACCTTTGAGGGGCGTGTGGAGGGACATTTAAATAAGCTGCCCTCTGGAACACACACATTTGGATATGATCCGATTTTTGTGCCGGAAGGGTATTGTGAAACTTTTGGCGTATTAGAAGCAGATGTTAAAAATAAAATTTCGCATCGGGCGCGTGCATTGGCGCAGTTGGCAGATTTTTTCCGAAAAAACAATTTTGAATAAAACTTGACAAAATTTAAAAAAAATCCTATAATGATCCTTTCCGCCTAAAAAAGGAGAAGAGAAGATGAATAATGTTTTATTTTTAAGCATGGATGGTGTATTATCGGATTTTGTGAAACAAGCTTCTAACAGAACACAATTGCCGTACGTGGTAAGTAAAATTGATGCTCGTTATAAAAATGGGCGCAGTGCTCAACCATTATCACTAATGGAGCAGAACTTAAAAAGAGTTTTGAAAAATTATTGTTTATATGATGATGATTTTTGGCGTTCTATGCCGATTAAAGAAGGGGCTTGTGATTTATTTTGGAATTTAAAAAAACGTTTTTCGGATATTCGGATTTTATCTCGTTTATCTGTGCCGGAAGAGGCAAAAGGGCGCTTATCTAAGATTCGGCAACTTAAAAAAGAATGGTTTTTAAACAATATTGATGCTTCTTTTGATCCAAATAAAATTTTAGTGACGGATAGGCCAAAAGAATTTTATATGTTTGCTCAAGGGCATAGTGTTTTGATTGATCCGAAAGTATCAAATGTAAATGCGTGGATGAGATTTTATATGCGCAATGCCAATATGTTTTCTAAAGGCGCCAGTGGATTTGTTTTTGTGAATAAAGAGCAAATTTTGGACGATTTAACACGCAAAGGATTTAACGAAAAAGCAATTGCTTCTCAACAGCCGAATTTTACATTCATTTGTTTGAAGCAAAATGAACACGATTGATTATTCTTTGACGTTTTTAAAATAGCTGTTAACGGCTTTTGTCAAAGCTTCAGCCAGTTTGGCTCGATAGGAAGATTTTTGCAAAAGTTTCTCTTCTTCCTTATTGGACAGGTAGCCCATTTCTAATAAAACGGATGGAATGTTGGGCGATTTTAAAACAACAAATCCGGCAAATCGGTGAGCATTTGGAACCAATTTCACTTTCTTTTTCATTTCGCCGACAACCAAGTCAGCATAAAGAGAGGATTTTGCCATTGTGTCGCGTTTAGCTAAATCAATCAGGATATTACTGACTTCAGGTTGATAATCCCCTAAATCCAGACCCAAGATAATATCAGCTTTATTTTCCCGCTCCGCAAGAGCTTCTGCCTCTTTGTCGGAGGCTCGTTCGGAGATAGTGTAAATAGAAAGACCTTTTGCTTTGGTGTTTAAGGCGCTGTCCGCATGAATGGAGATGAACAAATCTCCTTTTGCTTGATGGGCTTTATCAATACGTTTACGCAAAGGAATTGCTACATCTCTATCCCGAGTCATAACGACCCGATAACCGGCTTTTTCTAATTTATTGCGTAGTTCTTTGGCCATTTTGAGTGTTAAATCTTTTTCAAACCGTCCACTTCGAGAAATAGCTCCGGGATCTTGACCACCATGTCCCGGATCCAAGACAATGATTTTTTTCCGTAAAGCAGTAGATTTGGAAGGAGTGATAGTAGATTTTATTTTGAAAGTTGGTTTCTCCGGTGCGGATTTAGCCAATGGGGTTGATTGAGAAGAGCCCATATTGGATAAATCCATTACAAAACGCCATTTCCCGCCTTTTTCCGGTGGAATGAGAAAATGACTTTCTTGAATGTTTGTATGGGGTAATTCCAATACAAAGCGACAGGTTTGCGGGGTTGGATTTCCCAGTCGCAGGTTATTGACAAAAGCAGCCGATAAGCCTTGTTTTTGTGTGGCTGTTTGTGTAAATTCGGCATTGGGAAAATCAACCACTAAGCGCGGTGGATTATTGAGCTTAAATACATTAAAGTCAGGTTGTTCTGTGGTTTCAGCTACCAAGCGCACCACATCCGTTTGATATTGGGCCAGTCGAACATCATGAATAGGTGTTCCGGCCAAAGCGAATGGGGTGGCACACAAAAAGAATAAACAGGTTAAAAAATAAAAAATACGTTTCATAGGGTTGTAGATTTTTTCGGGTCCGATAAAAAAACTTGCTTATTTATGCATATACCGATATAATACAAATTGCAACCAAAAAGTGGTTGCCTCAACTTTTTTATAACCCAATCACGAGGGAAGCGAAATGAACGCTTTGTTTGACAAATCTTTTTTTGTATGGAATCAAAAT
This sequence comes from uncultured Alphaproteobacteria bacterium, assembly GCA_944391585.1. Classification (GTDB taxonomy): domain Bacteria; phylum Pseudomonadota; class Alphaproteobacteria; order CAAHEQ01; family UBA3637; genus CALXUD01. The sequence goes on from CALXUD010000009.1 coordinate 33,217, forward strand.
TCGATGGTTTTGGGTCATATTTTAAAGGTTGTTTCAAAAGGAAAGTGTTTTTTGAAACCGGAGAAACAATCTAAACCGACAAATTATTTATTGGAGAGATTTATTTTATGTCTAAAAAGATGCTTATTGATGCAACGCATCCGGAAGAAACGCGCGTTGTTGTGGTGGAAAACGGAAAACTGGAAGAATTAGATGTTGATACGTCCACTAAAAAACAGATTAAAGGAAATATTTACTTAGCAAAGGTTGTTCGGGTTGAACCGTCACTGCAAGCGGCTTTTGTGGATTACGGCGGGAATAAACATGGATTTTTGGCGTTTGCCGAAATCCATCCGGATTATTATCAAATTCCGGTGGCTGATCGCGAAGAATTAAAAAAACAGATGGAAGCGAAAGAGGAAATTAACGAAGAAGAAATTGTTGAAGATAAAACCGAAGAATCCGAAGTGGAAGTGGTCAGTGAATCTGAAACAGAAGATGTGACTCGTACACGGCCGAACTTTTTTAAAAAATATAAGATTCAAGAAGTGGTGCGTCATGGTCAAGTGATGTTGGTGCAAGTGGTAAAGGAAGAACGCGGTAATAAAGGCGCGGCTTTGACAACTTATCTATCTTTAGCCGGTCGGTATAGTGTTTTAATGCCGAATAATGGTAAAGGTGGCGGAGTATCGCGTAAAATCACAAATATGAAAGAGCGTAAATCACTGCGGACCATTGTAGAAAAGCTACCAATTCCGGCAGGCATGAGCGTGATTATTCGAACGGCGGGACAAGGGAAAACAAAATCCGAAATTAAACGTGATTATGATTATTTAATTAAAACATGGATGCAGATTCGTGAAATGACTTTGGAATCCATTGCTCCGAAATTGATTCATGAAGAAGGGGACATCATTAAACGTTCTTTGCGCGATGTATTCACGCCGGATATTGATGAAATTTGTGTGGAAGGAGAAAAAGTTTTCAAGTACACACGAGATTTTATGAAAAAGTTAATTCCGTCTCAAGCTAAAAAAGTGAAACAATATAAAGGAGATTTACCACTATTTCAGGAAATGCAAGTGGAATCTCAATTAGAAAGCATTCATAACAACGTTGTTCAATTAAAATCCGGCGGTTATTTAGTAATTGATCAAACAGAAGCGTTGGTAGCTGTTGATGTGAACTCCGGGCGGGCAACGCGTGAACGGGATATTGAAGAAACGGCTTTGCGCACTAATTTGGAAACCTGTGATGAATTAGCACGTCAACTGCGGTTGCGAGATATGGCCGGATTAATTGTGATTGATTTTATTGACATGGATGAGCAGCGCAATAATCAAGCGGTGGAGCGTCGTTTAAAAGAGGCATTAAAAAAAGATCGAGCGCGAATCCAGGTTGGTAAAATTTCTGGTTTTGGCTTAATGGAGATGTCGCGACAACGGTTGCATTCCAGCTTTTTGGAAAGTTCTTATAAAAAATGTCCGTATTGCGATGGAAAAGGAGTGATTCGTTCGGTTGAATCATCAGCAATGCACGCGTTGCATTTGATGCAGGAGGCTGCTGTGAAAAATGAAGGCAATACAATTGTATTAACTTTACCGGTGGAGGTAGCGTTTTATCTGTTGAATCAAAAACGAGATGCATTAAAAGAAATGGAAGAAAAATATAAGGTTGTGTTGCAAGTGATGGGCGATTCAACGTTACAACGCAATGCAGATTTTCGCTTGGAACGTATACGCAGTGGTGATAAAAATCCGGTAAAGGAAATGGTCCGTATGAATAATTCGGTACAGTCGAAAAAGAAAATGGAAGTTAAACCGGTTCAAAGTAATATTTTAAAAGAAGAAAATGAAAAGCGTGACGAAAATCGTTCAGCAAATCGTCATAAAAATCACCGAGACCGTTGGAAGAAAAAACAGCGGGAACAAAATGCACAAGCAGAGCAATTGATGACGCAGGGAGAAGAAAAATTTACCATTGTAGAGCAAGAACCTTTGATTGTTTTTGATTCGCATGCGCATAAAGATGTGGTTAAAAAAGAAGATAAACTACCGGTTGAAGTGTCTCAACCTAAAGAAGCAGAACCAACTGATTTGGATAGTATTTTGCCGAAAGAAAAAAAAGGCGGTTGGTGGAATCGGTTGGTAAAATAAATTAAGGGGCGTTCTAGTAAAGGAATGCCCTTCTTTTGTCTTGAATTTTGATAGAAAAAGTGTATAATGCCGGCAGAAGCTTTAATGACCCTATCATCTAGTGGTTAGGATACGGCCCTCTCAAGGCCGGTACACGGGTTCAAGTCCCGTTAGGGTCGCCAATTTAAATAGTAAGCTTAAAAGTTTTTTCTCTTTTAGACTTGTTTCGTTTTCAATCAAAATTGATTTTGCTTTTGCGATAGATGTGATGTGCTTTAATGTCTTCTTGAGGCGATACGGTTAGTGATTTATGATTCCATTTTTAAAAACAAAGTGCCACAGGTTGAAAAGCTACGTTCTTTTGGATTCATTATCGAGCAAGGAGAATATATTTATTCTTGTCAGATTTTAAAAAATCAATTTAAATTGGCTGTTTTTGTTAATCCGACTGGAGTAGTCGGGTACAGGTGATGGATTTAGATTCATTAGATGAATATACACTGCATTTTGTGGATATCATAAGAATAAAAAACGCTGAATAACGGTTTGTTTGGATGGTTCTGTTGAATTAGTGCCCATATTCAAACGCATTGACGAAAGTTATCGTTTAGCTCAACAAAAGAACAAAAAATAGTTTTAAATAGCGTATTTAATCTTTTATATATTTAAAAATTCTATTTTGTTGACAAAAATACCCCTTATAGGTATATTGCTCCTAGAGGGTATATAGATTAGGAGAAAAATATGGCATATACGCATGAACATCACCATCATCACCATGGTGTGGTGAGTGAAAAAACGATTTTCTATTTAATGATTTCGTTTTTGATCAATATGTTGTTATCTGTTGTGGAAATCATTGCCGGATTGTTTGCGGGCAGTATTGCTTTGATTGGAGATGCGTTACACAACACATCAGATGCATTTTCTATTTTAATTGCAGTGATTGCGTTTAAAATCGGTCATAAAAAAGCGGATAAACGTTATACTTTTGGGTTTAAACGTGCGGAAACCATTGGCGGTTTTGTGAATTTAATTTTATTATTTGTGGCCGGTTTTTATTTGGCGGCAGAGGGTATCGGTCGGTTGATTCAACCGCAAGTGATTGATGGCGGGATGATTATCGGTGTGTCTGTTTTAGCGTTATTCATTGATGGCATAACAGCGAAATTATCGCATCACGGATCCGAGCATAATACGAATTTGAGAATGGT
>CALXUD010000010.1 GCA_944391585.1 uncultured Alphaproteobacteria bacterium
TTGCCGACACAGCGCATTGGACAGCTTACTCTCTTTTTCCTGTTCATTTTTTGCTAAAAGATCATTATGATTCATTGAAAAAAATCGCACAAATCAACACCCGTCTTTTCATCGGACATGGCACAAAAGATCAAACAGTTCCTTATTTCATGGGCGAAAAAATGTTTCAATCAGCAAACGAGCCGAAAACCTTCTTTTCCGTAGAAGGCGGCACACATCAAAATCTACCTGAAAACGGTTTTTTGAAACAGGTTTTGAAATGGCTGGAAAACTAATTCGCTGTAAAAACAAATAAACGCGCCAACGCATAAAGACGTTTGCGACAAAGCCACAGAACAAATCGCCTTGGAATATTTAAATATTTAGGTTGAACAATACCGGCAGCAACATATTGATTCATCAAATCCGATGATTGGAAAAATAACTTTTTACGTAAGAGCAAATTCGGGCACTTTTTCAAGCTTTTCCGAATCATCATACGATACGCATCATCCGCCAAATCAGCATAAAAATCGTTTAAATACTTTTCCGGCACTCGGTTCCCTTTAATAAAATAATCATAACTTTCCTGGATTCTGATTGTTCCGGCATTGACATATTTTTCAAAATTTAAACTGTGCGTCATACTCGCTGGATTTTGACGATAAAAACACAGCGGACAATCAATAATCACTTTTTTTCCAATGTTAGCATTCACAACCGATGAATAAAAATTATCATCTTCATAAGATAATTTTTCCGAAAAACGAATATCTTTTATTTTATCCCAGCGATACAATTTATTCCACACCGGCAACCATGCCCCACGTCGTGTCTTCTTTGTTAAGAAAATCGACATATCATTAAACACAAAAATCGGATATTTTTCCCATTCAATCGATTTGTAATGTGATTGCGGATCTTCTTCATATACATTCAAATGTCCGCATTCTGCGACATCAGCATCGTATTTTTGTATTAAATTAAGTAAAATTTCAAAAGTTTGCGGGTGACAATAATCATCAGCATCTCGAAAGAATAAATAATCCGTATTCTGAACCAAATCTAACTGCTTATTATGTGTTTTCGTCAGTCCCATATTGGATTGAGAAAACACTCGGAATCGTTTATCCCTTTTTGCATATTCCGCTAAAATAATACCTGATTTATCCGTTGAACCGTCATTCACACAAATACACTCCCAATTAGTGTAGGTTTGCTTTAAAAGACAATCCAGCGCATCTCTTAAATAACGCTCCATATTAAAAACCGGCATTAAAATCGTTATTTTTCCAGAACGCATTACTCTTCCTTATCAAAAAAAGCATCATATAATATGTTTCTTATTTTAATTATTTTATAAGAAAAAGCAATTACTTTTATTATCGTTCTATTGGCTTATATTTAATCCGATGAGGTTGATCTGCTTCCACACCCAATCGCCGTCGTTTATCTGCTTCATATTCCGCATAATTACCCTCAAACCAAACGACTTGAGAATCCCCTTCGAATGCTAAAATATGTGTTGCTAATCTATCCAAAAACCAACGGTCATGAGAAGTAATAACCGCACATCCTGGAAAATCCATTAAAGCTTCTTCTAAAGACCGTAATGTATCCACATCTAAATCATTCGTTGGTTCGTCTAATAATAATACATTTGCACCAGATTTTAACATCTTAGCCATATGCACACGATTACGCTCTCCCCCAGATAACACCCCAACCTTTTTCTGTTGATCAGAACCCTTAAAATTAAATTGAGCAACATAAGCGCGTGATGGCACTTCGCGCTTACCCAAAGTTAAAATATCCAAACCGCCGGAAATTTCTTGCCAAACTGTTTTATTATCATCCAACGCATCACGCGATTGATCCACATATCCTAATTGAACAGTTTCTCCTAATCTAAAAGTTCCACTATCTGGTTTTTCTTGTCCTGTAATAATACGCATTAAAGTTGTTTTTCCTGCACCATTCGGTCCAATGACACCCACAATTCCTCCTGCCGGCAATTTAAATGTTAAATCATCAAACAACAATTTATCCCCAAAAGCTTTTTTTAAATGTTCCGCCTCTAAGACAACATCGCCTAAACGAGGTCCCGCCGGAATAGAAATTTGTGCAACATCAGGAACTTTTTCCGTTGATTTTTTAAGGAGCTCTTCATAAGCCGTGATACGTGCCTTAGACTTAGCTTGACGCGCTTTAGGCGATTGACGTACCCACTCTAATTCTTCTTTCAATGTTTTTTGACGAGCTGTTTCGGCATTTTGCTCTATTTCCAATCGTTTTTGTTTTTGTTCTAACCAACTGGTATAATTTCCTTCATAAGGGATTCCTTCACCACGATCCATTTCCAAAATCCACCCCGTTACATTATCTAAGAAATACCGGTCATGAGTAATCATAACGACAGTACCAGTATAATTTTTTAAAAATGTCTGTAACCAAGCAACAGATTCTGCATCTAAATGATTGGTTGGTTCATCAAGCAAAAGCATATCTGGTTTTGACAACAACAAACGACACAAAGCAACTCGTCTTTTTTCTCCTCCCGATAATTTTGTCACATCTGCATCTGCTGGGGGTAACCGCAAAGCATCCATGGCAATTTCAATCATTCTTTCCAATTCCCAACCATTACAAGCGTCAATCTTTTCTTGTAATTCAGCCTGTTCTTCTAATAAGGCATCCATATCTGCATCCGGATCGGCAAATTTCATGTTAACTTCTTCGTACCGCTTCATTAAATCACGAATTTCTCCAACGCCATCCATTACATTTTCCATGACATTTTTAGTGGGATCTAATTGAGGCTCCTGTGGCAAATAACCCACCTTAACCCCATCGGCAGCCCATGCTTCACCATTGAAATCCTGGTCCAATCCCGCCATAATTTTAAGCAAGGTAGACTTCCCGGCTCCATTTGGTCCAATAACTCCAATTTTTGCTCCTGGGAAAAATGAAAGCCAAATATGTTTTAAGACTTCTTTCCCTCCCGGAAAAGTTTTACACAAATCCTTCATTACATAAATATATTGATAAGATGCCATTTTAATTATTCCTTATTTTGTCCCAGTTGAACCAAAACCACCATTGCTGCGTGTTGTATCATCAGAAACATTTAAAACCGTTTCAAAATCAACCATCATCACAGGAGCAACAACCGCCTGTGCAATCCGATCGCCGGGCTGAATCACAAAATCATTTTTGCCGTGATTAACCAAAATCGCCCGCACTTCTCCCCGATAACCTAAATCCACCGTTCCAACGCCATTCATCATCGTTACCCCAAATTTAGCCGCTAATCCAGAGCGTGCTCGAATTTGAATTTCAAAATTAAATCCGATTGGTGCACTTGATAAATCCAACTCAAATTTAACACCTGTTGGGATAGGCATAAATTGACCTGGTTTTAAAACAATTGGTTCAGTGATAGCGGCTCTTAAATCAAAACCTGCATCCCCCAAATGTTTATATCCTAATTCTCCCCAACTTAAATCATAATTCTCCAAATATTGAATATTTAGTTTCATCAAAAACTCCTTTTTTGAGGAGAACTATACATTTTTTCTCTTTTAAAGTCAATTTTATTTAAAAATAATTGATTTTTGCTTAAAAATATGTATATTGAAATATATTCAAAATAAGAAAGGAAAAAAGATGTTTATTTCTGAAGCTTTTGCTCAAACCGCCGAAACAACTGCAACTGTTGCAAATACACCGGCTCCAGATGGTTTTAAAATGATTCTTCAACTGGTTCTTATTTTCGTAATTTTATACTTTTTGCTGATTCGTCCGCAACAAAAGAAAATGAAGAAACATCAAGATGAATTAAACTCAATTATCAAGGGCTCAAAAATCATTATTGCAGGGATTATCGGAACGGTAAAACATGTGAAAGAAAATGGAGAGTTAATCGTTGAAATTGCAGAGGGAACTGAAATTACCGTTTTGCGTGAATACGTTTCCGGCCTTGTAATTACAGAAGAAAAAGGAAAATAAAATGTTTGGATATTCAAAAATTCGTGCCTATTCCATTTTGGCTGTTGTGTTGTTGGGCATTATATTTGCAATTCCCAATTTTTTACCAAAATCAACTTATAACCAATTACCTGATACGGTTAAAGAATGGTTGAAACCTGTTACATTAGGATTGGATTTACAGGGTGGTTCCTATTTGCTTATGCAGGTTGAAACAAATGAACTCATTAAAGAAAAACTAATCAGTTTATCTGATGGAATTCGCTCTACTTTAAGAGAACGTAAAATTCGCTTTTCCGGTTTAAAAATCGAAAATGATGTTTTAACTTTCAAAGTATTAAAATCAGATGATGTTTCTACAGTTAAAGATATTGTTCGCAAACAAGAAAACGTCGCTTTAAATATTCAATCAAAAGGAAATGAATTAACGGTTTCTTATACTCCAGAAGCTATTGAACAATTCACACGTCAAGCCGTTTCACAATCTTTGGAAATTGTTCGTCGTCGTATTGATGAGCTCGGAACAAAAGAACCACAAATTCAACAGCAAGGCGCGAACCGTATCGTTATTCAATTACCCGGTGTTCAAGATCCGTCGGAAATTAAAGATATGATGGGGAAAACCGCAAAAATGTCCTTCCATTTAGTTGATGAAGAAACATCTGCCGTGGATGCTCAAATGGGGAAAATTTCTCCAGATTCCATGCTGTTAAGCGGAGATGAAACAGGATATATTGTTGTGAAACGGGCGCCAGTGGTTGGCGGGGAACAATTGGATTCCGCTAAAGGTTCTTACGGGGAAAATGGTGAACCTGTTGTTGCGTTTAGCTTTAAATCAATAGGAGCAAAGAAATTTGCGACCGCCACGCGTGAAAATGTAGGCCGTCGTTTAGCGATTGTTTTAGACGGTCGCGTTATTAGTGCGCCTGTTATTAATTCTCCAATTACAGGGGGAAGCGGAATTATTACAGGTAATTTTTCGGTTAAATCGGCAAATGATTTAGCATTATTACTTCGTTCAGGTGCTTTACCAGCTCCATTAGAAGTTGTTGAAGAACGAGTTGTTGGTCCCGGACTTGGAGAAGATTCCATTCGTGCGGGGACAATTGCTTGTGTCGCCAGTATGCTTGTTGTTGTTGCATTTATGTTTTACGTATATCGTTTATTCGGCTTGTTTGCTAATATTGCATTACTGATTAATGCACTTCTATTACTTGCTTTATTAAGTATTTTAAATGCAACCCTCACTTTACCGGGACTTGCCGGTATAGCCTTAACGCTGGGTATGGCAATTGATGCTAATGTGTTGGTTTTTGAACGAATGAAAGAAGAAATAAAAGCTGGCATGAGTAATCCTTTAAACATCATCAACAGTGGTTTCCAAGGATCATTTTCGGCTATTTTAGACGGGCAATTAACAACCTTTTTTGCGGCCTTATTCTTATTCTGGCTAGGATCAGGTCCTGTTCGGGGGTTCGGAATTACTCTCGGTTTAGGTCTGGCTACGACGTTATTTACGGCTGTATTCGTAACTCGTTTTATTATTTTAGCATGGTATCATATTAAAAAGCCCAAAACAATTCATGTATAAAGGATAGAAAAGATGAAAAACATATTTGAAAAACGTGATTATAACTTCAATGTTTTAAAATACCGTAAATGGGGATATGGCTTTGCTATTTTATTATTAGTGATGTCTTTTATTTCATTTGCTGTTCGAGGTTTAAATTATGGTATTGACTTTCAAGGAGGCGTCTTGGTTGAACTTCAATCTGAACAACCGATTGATATCTCAAAAGTTCGATCAGATTTATCTTTTTTAAAAGATTTATCTATTCAATCCATTGGAACTGAAGGAAATAATTTACTGATTCAAACATTAGGATCAGAAGAAGAAACAACGGGGAATCAAATTGTTAATCATATAAAAGAAACATTGGGGCCAGGTTATAATTATACTCGTGTTGAAGTAATTGGTCCCCGTATTGGAAATGAATTAAAAAACAAAAGTTTTTGGGCATCTGTATTGGCTTTATTAGCCATTGCTATTTATATATGGTTCCGTTTTGAATGGCCTTTTGCCATTGGATGCTTGTTATCTTTAGCAAATAATCTAATAGCGACAGTGGGATTATTCTCTATTTTGGGATTGGATTTTGATATGATTGTCGTTGCCGGGTTATTATCACTTGCCGGATATGCTTGCAATGATACGGTAGTCACTTATGATCGTATTCGTGAATGCTTAAAAAAATATAAAAAAGTTTCAACAGATGAAATTTTAAATATGGGTATCAATCAAACATTATCTCGAACGATTTTAACGGGATTGACAACAGTTATGGTTGCCCTTATTCTCCTTTTCTTTGGTGGAGAAACATTATATGGATTTTCTGTTGCGATGGCTTTTGGAATTGTATATGGTACTTACTCTTCTATTTTTATTGCAGTTCCCATCTTGCGATATTTCAATATTCGAAATTTGGGAGATAAAACCCCTACTGGCCCTTATGCCGAAGCTGCGAAATATGAAATGGAAGCAAAAAAAGCCCCTCTACCACCTTATTCAAAATGTGGAGGACATTGTCCACGTTAAACAAAAAAACGCTCTATTTAAGAGCGTTTTTTTAGCCAACGAATGAAGTATTATAATTTGGGATAAGAGTTGATTTTTTTATTTTTCTTTTTAAGTGTTTTAATTCTTTATAAATTAAAACAGCGGCAATTGTTACAGAAATAAAATCAGCACATGGCCCTGCATACAAAATACCCTCTAGCCCGAAAAATAACGGCAAAATTAAAATCAACGGAATTAAAGCCAAAACAGTTCTAGATAAAGACAAAATAACTGCTTTTTTAGGTTGCCCTGTTGCTTGGAAATAAGAAGAAGCGGTTACTTGGAAACCTGCACAAAAAATACCTGCCGTAAAAACACGCATTGCATGAACTGCAAAGTCATTAAAAACACTGTGTTCTGTTCCAAAAAACCACAAAATCTGAGTTGGAAAAAGCATGCATAATCCCCATCCGATTAACGTCACTCCGGAAGCCAAGAAAGCTGCTAACACATATGTTTTTTTCACACGTTTAAATTGTCTTGCTCCGAAATTAAAACCTAAAATAGGTTGAGCTCCTACACCAATTCCAACACAAAAAGATAAGATAATCATATGTAATTTTAAAATAATTCCCATTGCACTTAATGCGACATCTCCGCCAACAGAAGATAAATTTCCATAGTAAACCAAAGAGTTATTCATAATAACCTGCAATAAAGCAACCGATATTTGAAGAATAAAGCTGGAAATTCCTAAATAAACAATTTCCTTACAAATCTGCCAATCAAACTGTATTATCTCTCTTTTTAAACGCATATGCTTACTTTTTCTTAGAAAATACCAAATCAATAAAATTGTTGAGATAAGTTGACTTTCCACTGTTGCAACAGCAGCACCAGCTACCCCCCAATTAAAAACAAAAATATAAATAGGATCTAAAACAAAATTAATAATAACACCCAATAAAATTGTATACATAGAAAATTTGGGACTTCCATCTGTTCTTGACATATTGGATAACCCAATAGACCATAATTGAAAAAGAGTTCCCAACAAAATAACAGAACCATACGTTTTTGCATAAGGCATTGTTGCATGAGTTGCACCAAACATTTTTAATAAAGGTTCTAAAAATAACAATCCTGCACAGGTTAGAAACACACCAAAAATTGTCATCAGGATTAAAATATTTCCCAAGGCCTTTTCTGCTAAATCTTCTTTTTTTTCACCCAATCGAATGGCCGCATAAGCGGCAGCTCCGCCTCCCAATAAAATCGCTACAGACAAAGAAATTGTCATAATCGGAAAAACAATTGTTGTTGCTGCATTTCCCAAATAACCAACCCCTTGTCCAATAAATATCTGATCGACGATATTATAAATTGCCATTGCAAGCATAGATACAATTGAAGGGATGGCAAAATTTTTTAATAATTTCCCAATAGGTTTATAACCTAACGGATTTCCTCTTTGAACTAACATTTTCTATTTCCTTTATAAGATAGAGCCAATCATATATTTTTTCTTCTGAATTATCTAGCAAAAAATAAAGATAAATGATAAGTTTTAATATAAAAATTTTATATAAAATAATAGGAGTATTTTATGAAACGTTTTTTACTTTATTTATTAAGATGGCAACTCTCCACACCGATTTTAGCCCTTTGTTTGATTTTCTTTGCCTCTCTCGGGACAACAATGGCAACGATTGTATCCAACTTAATCGGTGGTATAATTTTCTTTTGGGTGGATAAGTGGATTTTTAAGATCAACCCCCCACACACTTAGGCATTAATCTTTTCCCTTTTTTAAGCTCTTTTTTAGAGTAACTTTTTTATTGTCTTTTCGATTATTAATTTTAGCTTGTGGCAATTCTGTTAAAGATAAGAACCAAACTTCCGATTGGTTTTTGTCCGCAGCAATGTTTGCTTCTTTCAATGTTGAAGGCGAAGAAACAATCACATCATCTCCAGGTTGCCAATTTGCCGGCGTTGAAACACCAAACTCATCCGAAACCTGTAAGGCTGTTAAAATGCGTTTTATTTCATCAAAATTACGTCCCAATGAAGATGGATAATATAAAATCGTCCGAATAATTGAGTGCGGATCAATAAAGAATACAGCCCGCACAGTTTTTGTATGACTGGCATTCGGATGCAGCATCCCATATTTTTGAGCCACATTCGTTGTTAAATCCGCAATTAATGGAAATTTAATTTCCATATTTTTAAGCCCATGAAATTGAACTTGTTTCTGAATAGTATATAACCAAGCAATGTGGCTGGATAAACTGTCAACCGACAAACCAATTAACTCGGTGTTCATTTCTTTGAATTCATCCATCATTTTAGCAAAATAAATAAATTCTGTAGTACAAACCGGCGTAAAATCCGCAGGATGAGAAAATAAAATGACCCATTTTCCTTTGTAATCTTCCGGGAAATGGATTTCTCCTTGTGTTGTTTCGGCACTGAAAGCCGGCGCTTTATCACCAATCAGCGGAATTGAATGATATTCCGGTGTTTGTACATCATCTGCTCCGCTCCACATATAAGATGATTGCTTTTTTTGCATGACAAATCCCCTCCCCTTTTTATAAAAGGTAAGTTCTTTATCCCCAGACACAAGATAAACTTTCGTCTATTTTATTGAAACTGATGCAAAAACTTTTGAACCGTTGGTAAAATATTTTTTACCATAACTTGAACACCGTCTTTTGTCGGATGCACTCTGTCTGACTGCAAATAAGCCGTGTTAAAATTCAATTGTCCCAATGTATAATCAAACAAGCCATTCATAAAAAATGGATATAAAATCAAATCATATTTTTGAGCCAAATGTTGATACATTTCATTAAATTCTTCTTGATAAGCCTTATCCTTCACCGGAGGAACTTGCATACCGATCAACAAAACCGGTGCCCCGGCTGCTTGAAAAGTCACAATCATGGTTTCCAAATTTTTTTGAATAGTGGCAACTTCAACACCACGTAAAGCATCGTTGATGCCCAATTCCAACAAAACAGCATCAGGTTTATAAGTTAAAGCATTGTGAATTCGATCAACACCACCGCTTGTCGTCTCACCGCTTTTACTGAGATTCAAAACCGCGATATTAGAGTACCCCTTATCTTTTAAAGCTTGTTCCAATTGACTATAAAAAGCATCCTTTTCAGGCAAGCGATATCCGGCGCTTAAACTATCTCCATAAACCATTAAGTGGAAAACTTGATTATCCAGAGCTACAGCTCCTTGAAACCCCATAAATAGGATTAAGATAAAAGAAATGAGTTTAATCATGATGATACCTCCTTCTCTTTTTTTTCATTGTAAAACAGAAAAATAAAAAACGAAAGAAAAAAATCTATACTGATGCAGGAGCAAAAATATTTGAGTTTTGAAGTAAAATCTAGGAAAACACAAAAACGCTTGTTTCGAACAAACCCGATAACACATAAAAATATTCAAAAAATCATGCAACAATGCCTGTAATAAAATCTCCATAAAATCCTCTTGCCTGATTGACTCTCCATTTAACTCAATAAATAAGAAAAATAACAGAATGTTTTTTATCCTTGAATTACATCGTTAGATATGCTATGAACATACCATTACAAAATAATATATAAAGATATGTCATGCTTATTTTAAAAAAATTTTTTTTTGCTTTAGGATTAGTTTATCTGTTTAACACATCAGCTGTTTCAGCTCAATCAGATGATCCGAACGATGCCAGCCGATATTTGCCGAATACAATTTATGACCGCCCTTATTCATTGGATGAAAACATCGTTGATTCAACAATGTTAAAACGCAATACGGGTCTTTTATTCGGCGCTGGTTTTGCTACAATGGGTTTTTTATATATGATGCCCTCCAGTTTTACGAATTGGGAAGATGATGGGAAAAGCCCTTTTTCAAAATGGTGGGATAATGTTTCAAGAGAACCTGTCTGGGATAGTGATGATTTGTTTTTAAATTATGTAACACATCCTTATGCCGGTGCCATTTATTACATGGGAGCTCGATCAGCCGGGGTAAATGCGTTTGGATCTTTTTTATATTCATTTGCATTGTCCACATTTTTTTGGGAATACGGTATTGAAGCTTTTGCCGAACGTCCCTCTATTCAAGACTTAATCGTCACACCCGTTGCCGGCGCCTTTCTTGGCGAATGGTTTTACATTAAAAAACGTGAAATTATTGCTAATAACTACGAAATTTTGGGATCCCAAGCACTCGGCAAAACAGCCGTGTTTTTAATGGATCCCATGACAGAAGTCAGCAACTATTTTTGGCCAAATTCAAGCTCAAAACAAAATTTCTCTCTCGCCTCTCAACCCTTTATTTCAAATACTGGGAAATTGGGATACGGTATCTCATTTAGCTATAATTTTTAAATCTATAAAGAATTTATCCATGTAGCTATTTTATTATCAACCGCCTTATTGTATTTTGCTGGCAAGTTGTTAAAAGAAGCACTTTTTTGGAGATTTGCATTTTTTGCTTCCTGTGCAAAATATTCAAAATAAGTTCCGAAATTACTTCCTTGTGTGGAAAAAGGGACAACTTTTTTATTCTGGAAATCAATTTTCTCTAAAAAGGCTCTCATAGGTGTTGAAACGGTATACCACCAAACCGGCCCTCCAACAAAAATCGTATCATATTTAGTTAAATCAGGCATATCCCCAGCTAATTCTGGATATATTTTATCTTTTAATTGTTTTTTCAAAATCAAATAAAACCAAGGCACTGTATTTAATTTTTCAACTGTTTTAATTTCATATAAATCTGCATGAGTCATTTTTTGAATTTTTTCGGCTATTTCTTTTGTATGCCCCGTTAAAGAATAATATATTACAAGCGTTTTTCCAGATAGTTTTTTAGGTACAATAACCTCTCCCTCATACTGAGCCATTTCTACTTCATTCTTTTTTGAAACTCGATATAAATGGAATACCCCAATTAAAATTGCCCCTATGATAATTATTAAAATTACATATATTGTCATTTTTAACATATTTGTCTCCTTTCAAATAACAACCTATAAAAAGGTATTCTCCTTTTAAAAAAAATCAAGAGAAATTAATAAAAAAAAGACTAACCATATTTGGATTAGTCTTTTACAAATGGTGAGCGCGCTGGGATTCGAACCCAGGGCCACCTGATTAAAAGTCAGGTGCTCTACCAGCTGAGCTACGCACTCATTACCTCATCAGATAGGACATGAGTATACACAAATAAATTACAAAGTCAATAGTTTTTTTTCGTCCTTTTATTTTTTAAAGATAAAACAACAAATTGCGATATTTTTAAATACATGAACAATTGATTTTTAATAAAAAAGATGACTTTTAAAATTTTTTTTGCTATATTAACTCTTGATTTAAAGGAAATATGATGAACCTGATTTTATTTCGCTATATTTTAAAACAGTTCTTTTTAATCTTTTTTGCCACTTTATTTGTTTTAGCGGCGGTTGTGTTAATGTTTGATATCATTGAACTGTTACGAAATGCCTCAAAGCGGGAAAATGTTGCTTTTCTGGACGTTGCCGTTTTAGGATTATTAAAATCGCCACAAATGATTCATATTATTTTACCTTTTGTGATATTATTGTCTGGCATTATCTTCCTTTTCCGCATGAACAGAACCTCTGAACTGATTGTCATGCGAGCAGTTGGTTTATCTGTTTGGAATTTCACGCTGCCTTTGATTTTGGCAACTTTCATCATTGGGGTTTTTGACACAACGGTCTTCAATCCGTTTTCGGCATTAACTGCAAAAAAATATGAGCGATTAGAGGAAAAAGTGGGCATGAAATCGCGCAATCCTTTTTCATTCACGGAAAAAGGACTTTGGTTGCGAGAGCAAAAAAATGAAAATCCGATTGTTATCCGTGCCGGCCGTTTGCGACAAGAAAACAAAAATGTTATGTTGGACAATATCACAGTCTTTGAACTCAATCCAAATGACACTTTAATTCGTCAAATTGATGCCCCAAGTGGTATTTTAAAAGATGGTGAATTGGTTTTGGATAATGCTTTTTCATTTAATCCCAATGAAGAAAAAAGTGAAAAAATCTCTGAAATCAGCTTTCAAACAGACTTTAATTTAGAACGTATTTTAGAACGTTTTGACGAACCGAACACCATGTCTTTTTGGAAATTCCCGCAATTTATTCAATTTTTAAAAGAGTCCGGTTTCTCCCCCTTAACACATCAAATGTATTGGCATGAATTGATTGCCTTTCCGGTCTTTTTGGTGGCAATGGTTTTGATTGGGATTGTTTTCACGCTTCCTCCGACAAACCGACAAGGCCGCGTTTTATTACGTCTGATTTTGGCTCTTAGTTGTGGATTCTTGCTGTTTTTTTTAGGACGTGTTACCAGTGTTTTAGGACTCAGTCAAAATCTGCCCCTTATTTTGGCTGCTTGGGGTCCGGCATTAATTGTCATTCCACTTTGTGTTTCCGCTTTATTACATTTAGAAGATGGTTAAAAAAGCCCCGTTTAAAGGGCTTTTTATTATCGGGATTGAGCAGATTGTTTTTGCCGCAAGGTTGCTTGCTCTGCTTGAACTTCCTTTAAAACACTCATACGTGCCTGATTAATCTTTCTTAAATCAAAGTTTGAATCATATAAATTAATTGCGGATTTGAGCGCCATATCTTTTTCCGAAACATTAAAGCTAAATTGATTAAATGCCTGACATAAAACCGGATAAGATGCTAAATCTCCATCTGTTTTAAGATAGGTCTGCACCAACAAACCTTGCGCTTTAACCGGCAACTTTTTATAATTGGGAACAAATTTTTCAATCATTGGCTCAACCTGACGAATATACTTCATTGTGTGATACCGAATGGATTCATTAGAAAACGAATATGTCTGATCACGTCCCGGTTGATTTTCAGATACAATCTGATTATATAATTCCCGTTTATTTCCATCATATGGATAAGTATTATGTCCGCGCGTTGGAACTTCAAAAATATCCATTTCCTGAATATCCTCTGAGGAAACAACCGTTCCGAATCCTGTCCGCAGCAAACGATTTCTATCTAAGCAAGGACGCAAAGACATTCCCGATTGAGACGTTCTTTTTATCACGTCATAAATTTCTTCAACACGGTCCTTTTTCCCGAATTTGGAATAAGCCATCCCCCCGCCTAAAATTGTACCGGCAGCCAGCAATCCTAATTTTTTTAAAAATCCGCGACGTGATTCCATTTGAGCCATTTTTCCCTCCTGGTTGTTATCTTTTCATTATATCAGACAAAGTCCGAATTGTCAATTTTATCCCCATCAACAGCCAACGCCTGTAAGGCTATATCCAAAGAAAAACCTTGACGTGCCAAACGAGCTAAATCTTTCCGATGCATATCACATTGTTGCTCCGGTGGACGCATAAACCCTAATTTTTTGCGCCGCACATACTGACGGGCTTTATCCAATTCAGAGGTTTCAGCGTTTTCCAACAAAGCTTGAATTTGATCAGCGGCAATACCGGCCTGTTTTAATTTTTGCGTAATATATTGGTTAGATTTACCCTGTTCTGCCCAATGGCGTGCTTTATTTTCAGCAAAACGGGCATCAGACAAGAAGTGTTGATTACTTAGCTGTTTTAATGTTTCCTCAATCAAATCATTCACATTTTCAGGAATTACATCTCCGCGCACTTGTGCTTTAAACACACGCCGACGTAACATATCGCCCACTTGCTTATAAGAAGCTTCATATTTAGATAAATAAAATAACGCGATATTATATAAACGTTTAGACGTAACTTGTTTTTTCATTGACAAAACCCCAACTTCATTTATAGTATACAAAAAACAAAAAGGAATTTCAAATGGATATTATTCAACCATTTATATTGGAGGACGGATTATTTCGCGGCTCATTCATTGCGGCCGATAAAACAATTTCTTTGGCAACCGGCTGCCATTCCTATCCGGATTATGTGAACGATATAATCGCACAATTGATTTTGACCGGTCTATTTTTATCATCCAGTATAAAATACGAAGGAACATTTACGCTTCAAATCAAAGGCGACGGCCCTATTCAATCCGTTGTTGTGGAAATAACACATGACGATAAAGTGCGTGCCTATGCCCGATTTGATGAG
Organism: uncultured Alphaproteobacteria bacterium; assembly: GCA_944391585.1. Taxonomy (GTDB): domain Bacteria; phylum Pseudomonadota; class Alphaproteobacteria; order CAAHEQ01; family UBA3637; genus CALXUD01. The sequence goes on from CALXUD010000010.1 coordinate 14,657, forward strand.
ACGCAAAAACCAAAATCAGCGGCCTTATCTGATATGTTCGGAAATGGGAAGTTAGCTTTTGCCGTTTCCATGTTGGGAAAAGAACCTTATCAAGGCGTAGTGGCTTTAAGCGGCGACACAATAGCACAAACCGTTTTAAATTATCTGAATCAATCGGAACAACTGCCAACCCACCTTCTTTTGAGAGAAAAAAACAGACTTTATCGCGGTATTTTTGTACAACAAATGCCTGCTAAAAAAGATAAAACTCCCGAAGAACAGGCTGATTTGTTTGAAACAGTCGGTGTTTTACTGCATAGCTTAACAAATCAAGAGCTCTTTTCCGATATACCTGTTCAAAACTTATTATTTCGTTTATTCCATGCTAATCAATTAACCATATTTGATCCTAAAACACCTGCATTTTGTTGCGCTTGTTATCCGGATAAAATAAAATCATATTTAACTCATTTTCCAAAAGAACAGTTGAATAATTTATTTCAAGACGATAAAATTGAAGCTCAATGTGAGTTTTGCGGTCAAAAATATACCTTCACACGAAAGGATTTTGAATGAAAAACGGTTGGATTTTACTTACAGCTCTTTGCCTGTCTGCCTGCCAAGCAGTTAAACTGCCTGACTTTATGGTATATGATTTTAAAAATGATTCAAAGATTAATTTAAAAACATCTCAAGTGAATGTTATTTCTGAAGTGCATTATGATTTAAAAGCACCCTTTATTGAATATAAAATGCCGATTACACCGGAACAAGCCTTAAAACGTTGGGCTCAAAACCGTTTTTCTGCAGTAGCTCCCAATTCACCGGTAGAAACATATATCATTATTGAAAAAGCATCCATGCAAGAAAAAGAACAGCCCTCTGAAAAATGGTATATGTTGGATAATGTGGAATACCAATTGGATTTTCAGGTTAAAATCACATTTATGCTGAATCAGAATACCATCAGCGAACGATCCGTCGGTGGATATGAAAAACGCTCTCTGCCTATGAAAAGCTCTTTAGCCGATAAAGAAGAAGCGTGGGCCGATATGATGAATGAAATGGTGCAAAAAGTGAATAAAAAACTCACGCATGATTTACCAAGTTATTTTTTAGAACAAAATAACCAAAAATTACAACAAAACAAACACTTGTTTGAGTTTTAGTTAATACCGTTAATATCAAAATTTTAATTGCCGCGTTGCCGATACCAATTTTTTTTCATCAATGCTCGATTATAAATTTTAGCACTTTGAATCACTTTGGGACGAAACATCGGATTCTTTAAAGATTTTGCCATCGGACAGGGCATATACTTTCTATGTTTTGCTTTATTTTTGGTCATATCCATCCGTTTCTAAATTACCAAATTTTCCGAACTCCCCACTGAAAAATAACTTCACTGTTCCAACCGGTCCATGCCGCTGTTTGGAAATAATCGCCTCCCCGTGATTCCGGATTTCTTCCTTTTTGGCCTCCCATTCAGCCTGTCGTAAAGCAAATTTTTCGGGCGTTTCATTTAAATGCTTTTTCGGAACATCATTTTCCAAATAATAAATTTCCCGATAAACAAACATCACAATATCAGCATCTTGTTCAATAGAACCTGATTCCCGCAAATCAGACAATTGCGGGCGTTTATTATCCCTCTGTTCCACCAAACGAGACAATTGAGAGAGGACCAATACCGGCACATTTAATTCTTTCGCCATAATTTTGAGGGCCCGAGTCATTTCGGATAATTCCTGCACCCGATTTTCGGAACGACCGGAACTGGATAATAATTGTAAATAGTCAATCACAATCAGCCCTAATCCTTTTTCTTTATCTCGTTTCAATCGTCGTGCACGATTGCGAATCGCTCCCACCGTTATTCCCGGCGTATCATCAATATAAAGCGGCAACTTATTCAACAAGGAAACAGCAGCCGCCAATTCATCAAATTGCTCTCCGGTCAATTTTCCGGTACGCATTAAATGGCTGGATACTTGTGCTTTTGCAGACAAAATACGCGTTGCCAACTGTTCAGCAGACATTTCCAATGAAAAGAATGCTACTGATTTTTTGACTGCTCCCGGTTTTTTATTTTCTTCTTCAAATTTTTGAGCTGCATTAAAGGCTAATGTGGTAGCCATTGCTGTTTTTCCCATCGCCGGTCGACCCGCTAAGATAATTAAATCCGAATCGTGCAATCCGCCCAATAATTTATCCATTTGAGTTAAACCGGTTGTCACACCGGATAAGCCATCGGGAGCATTCATGGCATGTTCCACCATTTCCAAACTTTGCTTCAATGCCAGGTTAATTCCTTTTGGCCCCCCTTCTTGCTCACCTTCGGTTGCAATATGATACAAACGTTTTTCCACATCTTCAATTTGGTCAATCGCTTCTTCATCCACAGAAACATCAAATGCAGCATTTACCACATCATTTCCCAAGGAAATCAACTGACGCCGAATATAACGATCAAAAATTTGCCGTCCATAATCCCCCGCATTGATAATTGTGGTAGAAGCCGCTGCCAATTTTGCCAAATAACTCGCCCCTCCCACTTCTTTTAAAGCTTCATCTGATTCAAAAATCGCCTTAAGCGTAATCGGATCAGCAATTCGACCGCGTTCAATAAAATGCTGTGCTGCTTCATAAATTTTTCCATGAACGGGATTGGCAAAATGCTCGGGTCTTAAAAAATCCGACACTTTTTCCAACGCTTTATTATTAGATAAAATAGCCCCCAATAATGCTTGTTCAGCTTCCACACTCTGTGGCGGAATTCGCATATTTTCATTCAACACAACCATACCAACCTCTAATAAGTTAATTTTATATTAACATACACATTTTTTTTCAAAAAGAAAAGCACAAAATGTTTGCTTTTTCCATTATTTTGAAATAGAGTTGAAAAATAAAGGAAATAAAGAGAAAATCACCTTTTCGAACAAGGAACATCAGAATGATTGCGAAATTAAAAGGCATTTTGGATTCTATCTTAACCGACTATGTGATTTTAGATGTCGGAGGGGTTGGCTACCGCGTATTTTGCTCCACAAAAACAATGGCAAAATTGGCCGGTATCGGTCATCCGGCAGCCTTGTTTATTGAAACGCAGGTGCGAGAAGATCATATTCATTTGTTTGGTTTTGCCGATGCTGACGAACAAAATGCTTTCAATTTGCTCACAACTGTTCAAGGTGTTGGAGCGCGTGTTGCACTGGCTATTTTATCTGTTTTATCCGCAACAGATATTCATATGGCCGTTATGACAGCTGATTCAAAGGCATTTACCCGTGCAAACGGTGTCGGTCCTAAATTAGCCACTCGCATTGTCAGTGAACTAAAAAATAAAGTGGGTGGTCTTGGTTCTGACACAATTATGTCTTTAACACCCCCAGCCGGCACTAATGGTGCTGTATTAGAAGAAGGTATTTCCGCTTTGGTTAATTTAGGTTATGGACGTTCTGAAGCCGGAATGCTTGTAGCCGGCATTTTGCGCCAAACACCCGATGCTGATTTATCCACACTGATTCGCTTATCATTAAAAGAAATAGGAAAAAACAATGGTTAATGACAGACTGATTACGCCTACAAAAACCAATGAAGACGAGGAACTTTATAAAAGCCTGCGTCCACAATCGTTGGATGATTTTGTCGGACAAAAAACACTCTGCGAAAACCTGCGTATTTTTATTGAAGCGGCTAAAAATCGTGGAGATGCTTTGGACCATATTTTATTGTTTGGCCCTCCGGGATTAGGAAAAACAACTTTAGCCAATATCGTTTCAAAAGAATTGGGTGTTGGATTCCGCCCCACTGCCGGTCCGATGATTTCTAAAGCTGGTGATTTGGCGGCGATTTTAACGAATTTAGAGCCACGCGATGTTTTGTTTATCGACGAAATTCATCGTTTAAATCCAACTGTGGAAGAAATTCTTTATTCCGCAATGGAAGATTTTCAATTGGATATTATTATCGGCGAAGGTCCAGCCGCCCGATCGGTTCGGATTGATTTACCTCCCTTTACGTTAATTGGAGCCACAACACGTTCTGGTTTATTATCCACACCATTACGTGACCGTTTTGGAATCCCAATGAGACTTGATTTTTATACAACAACCGATTTGGAACAAATTGTAAAACGTGGAGCAAAATTACTTCATTTAAAAATAACGGAAGATGGAGCGCATGAAATTGCCAAACGCTCTCGCGGAACACCACGTATTGCAGGTCGTTTACTTCGCCGAGTTCGAGATTTTGCAGGAATAAAACCTGTTTCTGCAGAAATTGCAGATTTAGCTTTAACACGTTTAGAGGTTGACAAATCCGGTCTGGATATGATGGATCGGCGTTATTTGGGATGCATTGCGCATAAATACGGTGGGGGACCGGTCGGGATTGACACATTAGCCGCTGCTTTATCCGAAGAACGCGATACACTGGAGGAAGTTATTGAACCATTTTTAATGCAGCAAGGTCTGGTCATGCGCACACCGCGCGGCCGGATGTTGTCCGCAGCCGGCTTTAAACATTTGGGGTTAACGGCGCCGGCTCCCCTTAGCCAGCCGAATCTGCTGGAAGATTTACCATCATAAAAGGAGAAGAAAAATGAAAAAATCAATCAATAAAAAATCAACATTCCAAGTTCAAAGTTTATCCAAAAGTAATGCTTTTGATATTTGCTGTGATATTGGGATGTCTATTGCATGGGGTCTTGTTATGATGATTGTGTTTGGGACAATGATGTTTTCTTATTTATTTTGCACCAATACAATGCCGTCCGACTTTATGAAATTTGATTTAATAATGTTAGCATTTTCAACAGCAAGCATTGTATATTACTTAAAAGAACAACAGGTTGCTTAAATGAAAACACATCAGATGAAAATCCGCATCTACTATCAAGACACGGATGCGGGCGGTATTGTTTATCATTCTAATTATTTAAATTTTGCCGAGCGAGCACGCTCGGAAATGATGTATGAAATGGGTATTTCTAATAAAATTTTATTAGAACGTGGCATCGCTTTTGTCATTCGTCATGCCGATTTGGAATATCTTTCTCCTGCTCGATTAGAAGACGAATTAACGTTAATTACACAAGTGGATGAGATAAAAAATGCGAGTATGAACGTAACACAAACATTTTATCGTAATGAACAAAAATTAGTTATTGTTCGTTTGCAAGTTGCTTTTATTGATCCCAAAACAATTCGACCGGTACGTCTACCAAGCGATTTAAAAGCATTATTTGAAGAATATAAAGGAGAAACATTATGACACCCGAGACAACCCGTCAAGCCCTATCCATTTACGATATGTTTGCCGAATCGGATATATTTATGAAGCTGTTGATTTTGGGGCTTATTTTTGCATCCGTTTGGTCATGGGCGATTATTTTTGATAAAAGTATGAAATTTAAACGCTTGCGAGAACGGATGAAATCTTTTGAGGAAAAATTCTGGTCTGGCGGTTCTTTGGAAAACCTATTCACGGCTTTTCAAAAAAGTCAACCGGATCCGTTATCAGCCATTTTTGTGGCTGCCATGAAAGAATGGAAACGCACATTCAGTGATAAACGACGCGCTTCCACCCTTAATTTAGCCGAACGGGCAGAAAAAATCATGCACATCACCATTGATAAACAAATCGAAAAACTGGAAACCAAAATGACCTTTTTGGCAACAACGGGATCGGTTGCCCCTTTACTTGGTTTGTTTGGGACGATTTGGGGAGTGATGGACAGCTTTGCCGCAATCGGCGCTACACAAAGCACAAACATCGCAGCTGTCGCGCCCGGTATCGCCGAAGCATTGCTGACAACAGCTGTTGGACTAATTGCGGCTATTCCGGCCTTGATTGCGTATAATAAGTTCAGTCATGATATTGATCATATGGCTGCCAAAATGGAAACGTTTTCCGACGAATTTACGGCCATTTTAAGCCGCCAAATTGAAGTGCAAGAGGACAGATAATGAGTCGTTTTAATAGACGCAAAAAACACGTTAAAGCCGAAATCAATTTAACGCCCCTGATTGATTTAATGATGACACTGTTGGCAATTTTTATGATTACAGCGCCTCTGTTAACATCCGGTATTCCATTGAATTTACCCAAAGGAGATGGAAAAAGCATTGATACGCCGGATAAAACTTTAGATATCGGTATTAATTCCAAAGGCCAAATTTATATTGGAAATCAAGCCGTCAATGACGAACAATTACTTAAAAAAGTGACTGCTATTGTTGGTGAAAATCCTAATATTCGCATAATCATCAGCGGCGATGCCAAAGCTGATTATGGTCAAGTTATTGAAGTGATGGCTTTACTCCGCGCAGCTGGTTTTTCACAAGTTGCATTAAAAACAGATGTGCAATCTATGAATCCGGGGATAATAAAAAGGAAATAATGTGAGCCGTTCATTGTTTTTATCGGTTTTGTTGCATCTTCTTGTCCTCTCTTTATTGTGGGCTGATTTTTCTTTTATGCGCAAAGAGATTGAACCAACAACGTCTGTTCCGCTTATTATTGATTTAAAAAACATAATTGTAGCCGAAAAAACAAATTTACCACCAGCGGTAAAAAAAACAACACCAAAACCTAAACCGGCCTCAAAACCTCAAAGTGTTCAGGCTAAATCTACTCCCAAACCAACAACGCCCAAACCAATTGAGACAAAACCTTTAAAAGAAGCTGTTCAGGCAACCGAAAAAAAGACAGAGCCTGAAAAACCGATGCAAAAAGTTCAAAAACCAACGCAACAAAAAGTGTCCAAACCAACCGCTGAAGACAATTTGAAATCCCTGTTAGCCTCTGTGGATAAAATTAAAAAACCCTTAAATACACCAACTCCTCTGCCTGAAACAGAACAAGCGCTCACGGAAGGAATCAAGGGTGGGACAGAAGGATCTTTAACACAACCGCTATCTATTTCAGAACGTGATTTGATTGCCGCTAAATTACGTAGTTGCTGGAACGTAGATGCCGGCAAAAGTGGAATAGAAGAAATGATTGTTGAAATCAAAGTGCTTGTTAATAAAGAAGGACGCGTGCTGGATGTGCAAACTTTAAATATGAGAAATGACCCTATTTTCCGCTCAGTTGCCGAAAGCGCTCAACGGGCTGTTTATATTTGTGATAACAAAGGCTCAGAATCTCCTTTTCAAATACTTGCCGAAAAATATAAATCCAATTATAATAGTTGGAAAGAAATTTATGTTCGTTTCAACCCCATTGATGGAGGCGTTTACTGATGTATAAAATTTTACTGATGATTGCTTTGTTTTTATGCCCGACATGGGCACAGGCCGAATTACGCATTGATGTCAGCGGGGCTCAATCCGAACCTTTACCGATTGCAATTCCTTATTTTTCGAATCAAACACTGAATGCTGATTTGAGCACAAAAATAACCGATGTCATCACAGCGGATTTAGAGCGATCCGGTTTATTTCGCCTTGTAAATCGCGATGCTTATATTCAAAACTTAACCGGTGTGGATACACGACCAATTTTCACCGATTGGCAAGCGATTAAAGCTGCTGCTTTAGTGCAAGGCGATATCCGGCAAATGCCCAATGGTAATATCACGGTTTCTTTCCGTTTGTGGGATATCTTTAATCAAACACAAATGGTGGCAAAAAGTTTAACCACGACAGAAGATTCTTGGCGCCGAATCGCTCACATTATTGCAGATAACATCTATGAACGCATAACCGGAGAAACGGGATATTTTGATTCTTCTATTGTCTTCATTTCCGAATCCGGCAATCAGAAAAACCGCGTTAAACGATTGACGATTATGGATCAGGACGGTGAAAATCTGCGCTATTTAAGCAATGGGAAAAGTATGGTTTTAACCCCGCGTTTTTCACCCAACATGAAACAAATCACTTATTTTTCCTATCAAAACGGAAAACCTCAAGTTTATTTAATGGATATTCAATCCGGCACCAGCGAATTGATTGGGCATTTTCCCGGAATGACATTCGCACCTCGTTTTTCGCCGGATGGAAAAAAATTGATTATGAGTATGGCTCGGAATGGGAATTCGGATATTTATACTTATGATTTAAAAACAAAAAAACAAACTCAAATAACAAAACATTTAGCAATTGATACTTCTCCCAGTTTTTCGCCGGATGGTAAACGAATTGTTTTTAACTCGGACAGAGGAGGAACCAGCCAATTATACACTATGAATGCAGATGGTTCTTCTGTGCAACGTATCAGCTTTGGGAAAGGGACATATTCGACACCTGTGTGGTCTCCTCGGGGAGATTATATTGCCTTTACAAATATTCGAGATGGACAATTTAACATAGGTATTATGCACCCAGATGGTTCAGCGGAACGAATGATTGCAACAGGTTGGTTGGTTGAGGCTCCGACATGGGCTCCCAATGGTCGAGTTTTAATGTTCTTCCGACAAACCCCATCAGATAATTGGGGCGATAAAGGCACATCACAACTTTATTCCATTGACATTACAGGACATAACGAACAGTTGATTCCAACACCCCAAGATGCATCCGATCCAACTTGGTCGCCTTTATTGCATTAAAAAGGATAATTTCTTTTTTATTAACCATTTAGAAACCAAAAAATGGTTGATTTTTAAAAAATTAACGCTTAAAAGTAAAAAAAGGATAGTTTATTGAAAAGGAGCCCCTTATGAAAAAGTTATTACCCGCCGTTTTAATGTTAACCGCTTTGGCTGGTTGCACTTGGTATCAAACAGATTATACTCAAGAAAATGCAGAAAACCGTGCCATTAAAAAATCTATTGAAGGTTGCCGAATGGATGATGACCATGCCGCTTATCGGGAATGTTTGATTCAAACGCAACTGAAAAATTCCCCTAAAACTTACACCACTTCCGAATTACCGAATGGAGAACCATTGGCAATTATTCGAGGAGCTCAGGTAAAAGAAACAGAAAAAGAAATAACGGTTGTTATTGAAAAAGTTGAAATTTTAACACCAACGGCCACTGAAGAAGTTGAGGTAAAGGAAGAAGTAATCACACCAATGCCACAGCAACCAGCGCCTAAACCACAGCCTCAACCTGTTGTTGAAAAAACATGGTGGGAAACATATCAGGCGAATAAACCTCTCCCACAACAGGTTCAATGCTCGTGTGATGATCCGAATATTTCTTGTCCACAATGTTATGAAAAATAACGCTTGACAAATATACTTTAGTTGTGATTGTCTGAAGTCAGAAGAATATTTTGTTCTTCAAAAACATTAAGAAAGGAATAAAAATGTTAAAACAATTATTGACAGTGGTGTGCGCTTTCGGTTTATTAACAGCTTGCGCTTCCAAAGAACAAGGAGCCGATTTATACGGTAATGGGAAAGGCGGCTGGAATAATGATGTAAATATCATGGAATTAGATGCCACCGGAATTACAAAAAAATTCAACAAAGAAACAACTCCAGTTGTTTACTTTGCATTTAACAGCTCCTCCTTAGATGCATCTGCTAAAGCAGCTTTAAAAGAACAAATTGCTTGGTTAAAAGCTAATCCGACTGCATTGATAGTTATTGAAGGACGTTGTGACGAACGCGGTACACGTGAATATAATTTGGCTCTTGGCGAACGCCGTGCCAACGTAGCACGCAGCTATATGGTTGCCAACGGCATTGCGGCTGATCGGATTAAAACAATTTCCTATGGAAAAGAAAAACCGGTTGTTTCCGGCTCCAACGAAGAAGCTTGGGCGAAAAACCGCAACGCAACAACGGTTGCTTACTAAAATTTTATCTTTTTGATAAAATAAAACTTGTATACGAAACACCTTCCTTGTAAAATAAGGGAGGTGTTTTTTTTAAGGAAGTTCTCAATGAAACAATTTATTTTTTTAACTTTACTGATTGGATTAAGCTGCCCCCTTATGGCTCAAGACGCAACAAAAACCCAAATGATGTTTGATAAAATAGAACGTTTAGAACATGATTTAATTTTATTGCAACAACGGGTTTACAGAACTCCTTCTTCTTCCGGTATACCTTTAATGGGCTCCTCACCGCAAGAACCTGTTTCAACCGGAAATCCCGGCATCGATGAGTTATACTCAAAATTATCCGCACAAGAAGCGGTTTTGGCCGACTTAACCGATCAACTGGAAAAAATAAAATTTGATATGACACTAATGAATGACCGATTGAACAAAATCAATGCTGATGTGGATATGCGTTTTCAGGAATTGAATAAAAATAAAACAGATTCTAAAATATCTTCCCCAGAACCTAAAAATTTAACCCCAAAAGAACAATATGAGGCAGCCTATGATTTATTAAAGCGTGGTAAATATGAAGCTGCCGAAGCACAGTTTCAAGATTTCCTCAAAAAATACCCAAAAGATAAACTGGCCGGTAATGCCAACTACTGGCTGGGTGAAACATATTACGCACGCGGTCAATTGGAACAAGCGGCAGGCATTTTCGCGAACGGTTTCACAATCTATAAAGAAAATTCAAAAGCACCGGATAATTTATTTAAGTTGGGTTTAACAATGAAACAATTAAATAAAGAAAAAGAGGCATGCACTGCCTTTCAAAACCTGGCGGAAGCTTTTCCAAAAGCAGATAAAACATTAAAAGAGCGCGCAAAAGAAGAGGTTAAAAAATTATCGTGTCAAAATTAACAACAATTTTTGAAACACGTTTAAAACCTTTGGAATCAATGCCTATCCGAAAAATAGCCGTTGCCGTTTCAGGAGGAGCAGACAGTTTATGTCTTGCCTATTTGGCGCAGGAATGGGCCGATGTGCGCGGGATTCAATTAACCGCTTTAACAGTTGATCACGGATTACGAAAAGACGCCGCCGCTGAAGCAAAAACGGTGGCTCAACAAATGCGTACAATCGGAGTAAAACATCATATTTTACGCTGGATTGGCGAGAAACCAACCACACGTATTGAAGAAAAAGCTCGGGAGGCACGTTATCAATTACTGTGTAATTTTTGCCACAAAAAAAACATTCCTGTTTTATTACTCGCCCATCATGCTCAAGATAATATTGAAACTTTTTTTCTGCGTTTGGCTAAAGCCAGCGGCTTAACCGGTTTGGCCGGCATGCAACCATTCAAACGGCGCTCTGGTATTGTTTTAGCGCGCCCGTTATTAGATGTGGCCAAAACGGATATTCTGTCTTTTTTAACACAGCGTAAAATCAACTGGATTGAAGATCCTATGAACCAAAATCCAATTTTTGAACGAGTTTATTGGCGCCAACAAATACCTATATTAACAAAAATGGGCTTAAATCCGCTTTATTTACAACGCACTCTTTCAAGATTACGACGTGCCGAAACCGCCTTAACTCAAATGACGAATAGTGCTTTTTATCATTTGGTAGAGATAGATAATCGTGGTTTTGCTCAAATTCCGCTACCTGCTTTTGACCAATTACCTGATGAAATTCAAATCCGTCTTTTAACTCGTTTAATCCCATTAATCGGTGGTAATGATAAGCCCGTATCATTAGAAAAATTAGAATCTATTTTACAAACAAAACCAATCCGCACCACGCTGGGGATGTGTTATTTAATTCGCCATAAAAAGACCTTATTTGTTGCAAAAGAAAGCGCACGTATGCCTTCTTCGGTTTTTTTAAAGAAAAACACCTGGACGCAATGGGATCGGTTTAAGATCTATTGCAGTGTTTCAGGGAAAATTCAACATCAAACAAAACGGGATAAAAAATGTCCCTTGCCTTGGTTGGTTCAACAATCCTTTCCCATAATAACGGATAAAAAAGGCCTTGAAATTTATCCGCATCTTGATTATAAGAAAAAGCCATCACATATAAATGTAATCATTCAATTTTTACCATTTAACAAAGGATAATTTATGAAAGTTCAAGACAATTCTGCTAAAAAAAGTTTTTTATTATGGTTGATTATTTTTGTAGCCGTTATCACGTTGGCTAACATTTTTCATAAACCTCAAAGTGAAGCTGGTCTTCAGGAATTAACCTACACCGCATTTGTGGAACAAGTTGAAAAAGGGAATGTTTTAACCGCTCAATTACAAGGTCAAGCTATTTCCGGTATGTTAAAAGATGGCAAGAAATACACCAGCTTTGCACCGGAAGAATCCGGTCTTGTTCCTATTTTACAAGAACATAACGTTTCCATTTCAGCTATTGCACCAGAATCTGAAAAAGGTAGTTTTATGATGGCCTTTATTTCGTGGTTGCCCATGATTTTATTCATCGGGATTTGGATTGTCATGATGCGCCAAATGGCGGCCAGTAATGGCAAAGCTCTTTCATTTGGTAAATCAAAAGCACGCCTGTTAGCCGAAAAAAATAAAATCACATTTAAAGACGTGGCCGGCATTGATGAAGCCAAAGCCGAATTGGAAGAAATTGTGGATTTCCTACGAGCACCGGCTAAATTCCAACGCTTGGGCGGTAAAATTCCGAAAGGGGTGTTGTTAATTGGCTCTCCCGGAACCGGGAAAACATTATTGGCAAAAGCTATCGCCGGCGAAGCAGATGTGCCGTTCTTTACCATTTCCGGTTCTGATTTTGTGGAAATGTTTGTCGGGGTTGGTGCTTCTCGTGTGCGTGATATGTTTGAACAAGCCAAAAAAGCCAGTCCCTGCATTTTGTTCATTGATGAAATTGACGCAGTCGGACGTCATCGCGGAGCCGGTCTTGGCGGCGGAAATGATGAGCGCGAACAAACATTAAATCAATTATTGGTAGAAATGGACGGCTTTGAAACAAACTCCGGTATCGTTTTAATTGCTGCCACGAACAGACCGGATGTTTTGGACCCTGCTTTATTACGTCCGGGACGTTTTGATCGACAAATTGTGGTACCCGTGCCGGACATTAAAGGCCGTGAACAAATTTTAAATGTTCACATTAAAAACGTGCCATTGGCTCCGGATGTTAAAACTGATGTTATTGCCAGAGGAACACCCGGTTTTTCAGGAGCCGATTTAGCTAATTTAGTCAATGAAGCAGCTCTGCTTGCCGCGCGTCGTAACAAAACGAAAGTTACCATGCGCGATTTAGAAGATGCGAAAGATAAGGTTATGATGGGTTCCGAACGCCGTTCATTGGTGATGGATGAAAATGAAAAGAAAATGACTGCTTATCATGAAGCCGGTCATGCGATTGTTTCATTACATCTGCCGGAATCTGATCCATTGCACAAGGTTACCATTATCCCGCGCGGACGGGCATTGGGGGTTACCATGCAACTGCCGGAAAAAGATAAGTATTCGCAAAGTAAAACCTATCTGACATCTCGCCTCTCTATTTTATTTGGAGGCCGAATTGCCGAAGAATTGGTTTTGGGAAAAGAAAACGTATCCACTGGCGCCAGTAATGATATTCAAGTAGCAACTTCAATCGCTCGCCGCATGGTCACAGAATGGGGGATGAGCGATGTGTTGGGTCCGATTGCTTATGGAGAACCGGAAGGCGAAGTCTTTTTGGGTTATAGCATTACAAAACGCAAAGAAATGGCTGATAAAACTGCATTGCAAGTGGATTCTGAAATCCGTAAACTTATTGATGACGCTTATGCTAAAACGCGTGAAATTTTAACAAAACATCGAAAAGAATTAGATAAGCTTGCAAAAGGTTTAATGGAATATGAAACTCTAACGGGAGATGAAATTGCCCTGCTGCTAAAAGGAAAGAAAATCCGAACGGAAGAACAGCAAGCAGCACAAATGCCACCACGACCGACTGTTCCGGATACAACTGGTAGCATTGCTTAAAAAAAAGCCCTCAAAAGAGGGCTTTTTTATTTAAGCGTTTGATTATTTTTTTGTTTTATCCGATGATGTCAATTGAAAATTTTGAGCTTTTGTTTTTAATTCATCGGTTAACTTGGAGACATCTCCGCCATTCTTTTGTAAAAACGCCGTATACTCATTTCGATAGCTCATTGCCATAGAAACCCCTTCCACGATAATATCAATTATTTTAAAACTATCCCCTTTTTGGCGCACCCGCCAAATAACCTCCACCGGCGTACCGTCATTCATAATTTTACTATCTACATACAATTGTTTACCTTCAGCATTTCGAGTTCCCGCAAAAATAATTTTTTGGCCATTATACATATGGAATCGATCAGCCCATGTTAGTGTAGTGAATTCCATAAAAGCATCTAAGAAAGCATCTCTTTGCTCCGTTGTAGCCATTTTCCAATAGCGTCCCAAAACAAACTGGCCAATGGATTTTAAGTCTAGGGCTTGTGTAAATTCTTTTCTAAAATAATTTATTTTTTTCTCTTCGGAATCTTGACTGGTCAATACATTGGTAATAATTTTATCTGCCAAATCGCTAATAAATTGAATAGCCGGTTCCACAGCGTATACCGGTTTACAAAACAATGTTAAAGCAATTAATAAAACAGCCAATTTTTTCATCTTTTATTCTCCTTTTTTGAGAATAATACGAAAAGTTTCAAGAAAGGTCAATGATTATTCATCTTCATATTCAGGGAAATCAAACTCATAGGAAGCTTTCTCAGCTTCTCCGGTTTCTTCATTAACTGGAGCAGAACGATTATCATTTACTTTTTTTTGCCTGTTTTGTTGATACATCGTTCTTAATGTAGCATAATAATCCGTAGAAGAATTTTCTAAGCTATCCAAAAAGTCCAACGCCCGTTCTCGTGTATCAATTCCTTCCAATGCCATTCGGGAATAAATAAAGCCCGGCCAAATAGAATCCGTCGCCCAATTAATCGGAGCTGCCACTGTATCCACACCATATCCTACAGCATCACGAACATCTGAAGGACCTAAAATAGGCAACATAACAAATGGACCCGGAGGAACTCCCCAAACCCCCAAGGTCTGTCCAAAATCATTGTCGTAGGCTGGAATTTTCATATCGCCTGCCACATCAATCGTCCCCCAAAATCCCAAAAAGGTATTGAGAAAAAAACGTTTTGTAATAATGCCTGCTTGTTTTGGTTCCCCTTGCAAAAGAGCATTTACAAAATAAACAGGTTGTCTCAAATTAAGAGAAAAATTATAAATTGCAGCACGAAGCCATTTAGGAACAACAAAACGATATCCTTTTGCAATTGGTTTTATAATTGCTTTATCAACCGATTGATTAAATTCAAAAACAGCGCGATTAGTTGGTTCAAACGGATCATTATTTGCTTCATAAACGGCTAATTCTGCCGGATCTGTCGGCCGACAAGTACATCCCGTTCCCAAAATCAATAAACCACATAAAAATATCAACTTTATTTGTTTCACTAAACACCTTTTAGCTGTTTTTCTAACATAGGCAATACTTCTTCAATATCGTTCACAAAAGTAATTAAGTCAAGTTGATGTTGCTTCACAAATTGATAATCTACCATTTCTCGTAACATATTTTTTAACGTATTAAAATAACCGTTCACATTCACTACAATCAAAGGGCTATCAATAATTTTTAATTGCCGTAAAGCTAAGATTTCAAATAATTCATCCAATGTACCAATACCGCCCGGCAACACACAAATCGCTTCTGATTGTTTAGTCATAGATACTTTTCTATCCGACATTTTTCTCCAAATTTCAAATTTTTGAATGTTTTTTTCAACTAAATCAGGTCGTTCAATTTCATATAAAGAATGGATCGTGACACCAACAACCTTTCCATTTTTAGCCAAACACCCGTCAGCCAATGCCCGCATTACTCCAGTACCGCCGGCGCCATAAACCAACGTGATGTCATTTAAGGCTAAAATTTGACCAAATTTATAGGCAACCTGCTCAAAAACAGGGCTATTTCCTGATGAGCCACCGCAAAAAACTGTAATTGATTTTAATTTTGTCATTTTAAATCTTTTTATTTAAATGTATCAT
Organism: uncultured Alphaproteobacteria bacterium; assembly: GCA_944391585.1. GTDB lineage: Bacteria > Pseudomonadota > Alphaproteobacteria > CAAHEQ01 > UBA3637 > CALXUD01. The sequence continues at coordinate 30,483 of CALXUD010000010.1, forward strand.
ATTTTAATTGATTATTTACACATTTACCGTATAATCAAGAAAAGGTCAAGCAAATTGCGAGGGGTTTTTATGAAAAAATTCAGTTCTGTTTTGTTGATGAGTGTTTTATTTTCTTTGCCTGTTTGTGCACAAGAAGATATTCCGATGGCTCCGGAAATTATTGATGGGAAAACCCAAACTTCCGTTCCGGACTATCCGAATTTGGGACGTCATTCAACCCCGCTTTCCTCTTTGGTTATAACACCACCTCCATTACCACCGGTTGAAATTGAATTGGATACAAAACGCAAAAATCCAACAACGACACAAATTGAAAAAACAGAGCCAACCGAATCGGTGCTTCAAAAACCCATCCCCCCTTCTAAACCGATTGAGTTAAACAAAGACGTACCGATTGCAAAATCCGAACCGAAACCAGCGCCTGCACCGGTTTTACCAAAATTTGAGAAAAAACCAAAAGAGCCAACCCCTATGCCAACTGATTTATCGGATTTATTCGCTGAGACGGCAGACGTTAAACGCTTTAATCTATCCGGTTTTGAGCTGGGAATGACCCCGGATGAAGTGAAAGATATGGCTCTTGATACTGGCTGGAAAATTGTTGCACAGAAACCGGCAATTCCATTGTTTCGTGAGTCTTTTTATGAGCAACAATGTCGATATCAAGGGAAAAGAATTGTTCATGAAATTAATGATTGTATAGAAAGAACTGCTAAAAATGATGGTGTATTTTATATCAATGAAATTATTTTAACGCGTCCTAAAACACGAGAATCAATTTCTATCTTATTTACATCATTTGCAACAGATAACAGAGCTTATAAAATATATTATCAAAATTTAGGGGATAATTCCTTAGGTTTTACGCCTAAAAATATGGCCGCCAAATTGCGTCGGAAAGAAATGTTCTGGAATCAAATGTTTGAAGCTTATGGTTATCCGGATGATGCCGATTTAATCTTATGGGGTGATTTCCAAAAAGCCTATATGCAAGCAACCATGAGTGGCTCTAATTATGATGCCTATATTTCTATGGAAGATAAAGAGATTCAAGATAAAGATTACTTTGCTGCTGAAGATGCAGCCAGAGAATTACGCTATCCAAATCAATTTACCTTTTTTGAAATGATGGAAGATTAATGCTTTTTCCTAAAAAACACCCGTTTAAACGGGTGTTTTATTTATTATTTCCCCTTTGAAAGTATATGCTTATTGATCACAAATATCCGATCCATATAAGCCGGTGCAATCAAGCAGCTCTTCCGCCGGCACATAATTGAACTTAACACTGACTTGAACCGCGTTTTCTCCGTTTTGTTCGGCTTGTTCATCACAATTCGCCATGGCTTCCCGATATTCTTCGGTTTTAAAGGAGCCGTTGAATGTGGAACCACCGCCTGCCATTCCATTGAATTCTTCGGAAGGTAAATCATCATGATAAGCATGATAAACCCGCTCAATCACGCCCTTACAAACGGCACTTGTTGTTTCAAAAATGTTCAAGGTAACTTTTGGATATCCGCCGCCGTTGTAAATGTGAAATTTTATCCCGTTGTAATCTTTAACTTTATAAGTTGTTTGTGACGTTGATTGGAATGAACCACAAGCATCTTTTCCTAAATATAAATCACAAAACCATTGGGTTGAATAACAAAAACAGGTTTGATGCGCATTAGACCCATCATAACCGGTTAAATAATCCGAATGAGAAGCCTCCTTAACCGATAATGCAAATAAATCGGTGAGGCGCAGCGCTTGGTTGATATGATATTGATCCATCGCATAGCGATACCCCCGCTATCCCCCCAACACTTAACACACCAATAATCGCCAATACCCCCAACATCTCAACCATACTCCGGCCGGATTGGAGCTCTTTAAACTTTTTCGTTAATTGTTGAATTCTCATCTTTAACTCCTTTTATGCATAAACCCGTTAAATACAAAAAAACACGCCCGTTCATCTTGAACAGTCG
>CALXUD010000011.1 GCA_944391585.1 uncultured Alphaproteobacteria bacterium
TTAGGTGTTCACAATATTGCAAATGCGTTGGCGGCGATTGGCGCTTGTTTGCTTTTGGAAATTCCGGTGGCAGAAAGTTTAAAAGCGTTGCAATCTTTTTTGGGAACAAAACGGCGATTGCAGATTTTGGGAACGCAAAAAGGGGTGACGGTCATTGATGATTATGCGCATAATCCTGAAAAAGTACGTGCCATTTTGGAAACAATGCAATTAACCAGTGGACGTGTTTGGATGATTTTTCAACCGCACGGATTTGCGCCGACGCGTTTAATGAAAGAGGGTTTTATTGACGTATTTCGTCATTTTGTAGCGAAGGGGTATCCGTTGATTATGCCGGAAATTTATTATGTCGGCGGCACGGTGGCTAAAGATATTTCTTCCAGAGACATTGTTTCGGCCGTTGGTGAACAAGCGTTTTATTTTGAAAAGCGGACAGATATTATTCCATTTTTGGCGAACTGGGTTCAAGCGGGGGATCGGGTGTTGATTATGGGCGCGCGAGATGATACCTTGACGGCATTCGGAATGGATATTTTAAAGGCGATAAAGGAGAAATAAAATGGTTCAAATTCGGATTGTAGCGCCGGCATCTCCGCGCTTAGAGTGTGATAAAGAAGGAATTTTAAACGGGTTTAAAAATTTGGGTGTGGAAGCATCATTTGGTACGCACACATTTGATTTTGAGCGGTTTATGGCAGGTTCTGATGCACATCGGGCGCAAGATTTAATGGAGGCTTTTTTGGATCCGTCCGTGGATATGATTGTGGCGTTGCGCGGTGGGTATGGATCGGGACGTTTATTGGATTTATTGGATATGGATGTCATTCGTCAAAATCCAAAGCCTTTATTTGGCTTTTCAGATATTACGGCCTTACAGCTGGGATTGTTAGCCAAAGCGGATTTGATTAGTTTTTCGGGATTGATTGCCTCTTATTTCTTACGCGAAAATGCGGCGCAGATAGGAGTAGCTTTTCAGCAGATTGGTGCGCATGAGGCATTGCGGTTTGAGGGATTGAAAACGCGTGTGAGCGGAAAAGCTTCAGGACGGTTAATCGGTGGAAATTTATCTGTGCTGGCGGGGTTAATCGGGACGCCTTATTTACCGGATTTATCCGGCGCGATTTTGGTTTTGGAAGAGGTTTCGGAAGAACCGTATAAAATTGATCGTCTTTTAACGCAATTGAAGCAAACCGGTATTTTCAACCAAATCGCTGGGGTTGTGTTAGGAGATTTTTATAAGTGTCTTGCAAGAGATCCGTTAGATGGAACAGTGGAAGATGTGTTAAAAGAACATTTTGATGTTTTGGATAAGCCGGTGGTCAGCGGTTTAAAGTATTCCCACAATCAAAACGAGGTTATTTTGCCGATTGGGGCAGAGGCGATGTTAGATGCAGATAAGGGGATTTTAAAAATTAATGAATACTGAATTATTGGCGCCCGCCGGCGATATTGAAGCCGGATATGCGGCCATTCATTATGGAGCGGATGCTGTTTATTTGGGGTTGCCGTCTTTTTCGGCCAGAGCGGAAGCGGTTAATTTTTCCGAATCGGAATTAGATATGTTTGTGGCCTATGCGCATTCTAAAAAACGCAAGGTTTATGTGACGCTTAACACATTGATTCAGGAAGCTGAATTAACGCATGCTTTAGAAATGTTGGATATGTGTCAGCGATATGACGTGGATGCGGTTATCGTGCAGGATTTAGGAGTAGCTCGGTTGGTTCAAAAGTGTTTCCCGGCATTGGCGTTGCATGCCAGCACACAATTGGCGGTTCACAATTTGGAAGGAGCGCTGGCGTTGAAAAAAATGGGCTTTTCCCGTGTGGTGTTAGCGCGTGAATTATCGTTTCAGGAAATTAAAAATATTCAGGAAAAAGCCGATGTGGAAGTTGAAGTCTTTATTCATGGTGCTTTATGTTATTCATACAGCGGGCTTTGTTTCTTTTCATCTTTTGAAACGGGGCGTAGTGCTAATCGGGGAAAATGTGCCTATCCGTGCCGCGGCTTGTTTGATGTGGGAAATAAATCAATGCATCCTTTTTCCATGAAAGATTTGGCTTTGGAAAAAGATGTTTTAAAGTTAAAGGGGGTTTCATTAAAAATTGAAGGGCGTAAAAAAAACGCTTTATATGTGGCAGCAGTGGTGGATTATTATCGCCGGATTTTGGATACAGGGCGTGTTGATGTTGGATTAACAGATAATTTAAAGCAAATTTTTGCTCGTCCGTGGACGAAACTCTATTTTAAAAATGAAGATCGTCATGCGGTGGTGGATACTGAATTTGTCGGGCATCGAGGCTTGAAAATTGGAACAGTTGAAAAAATTTCAAATCGGACGATTGGATTTAAAACAACGCATGCTTTGGAAAAATTTGACGGGATTCAAATTGATTTAAAAGGGCAGGAAAAACCATTTGGTTTCTCTTTACAGGGAATGAAAGTTGGAGCACGATCTGTTTTTACGGCAGCTGCCGGGCAAATGGTTGAATTGGAATTGCCACCTCATCATCCGTTTATTCAGGTAGGTGATGTGGTTTATTTGGCTTCTTCTACACGAGTGAAAAATGCGTATCCGTATGAAGCTCCCAAAAAAGGTGTTTTCAAAAAGCGTCAGCGGATTGATGTGCGGGTTTGGGTTGATGAAAAAGGGGTCTATGCCGAGTCAAATAATCAAATTGTTTCCAGCGCTGGTCAATGGGTTAAAGCGCAACAGGTTGAGAAAGTTAAGGAAGGGGCTTTAAAAGCATTTCAGAAGATGGGAGAAACAGCTTTTGAATTGGGGCGTTTTCAGTTTGAAAATCCACAAGCGTTTTTTGTGCCGATTTCGGTTTTAAATGAGTTGCGGCGTTCTTTATTAACTGTTTTAGACACCAGAGCGGATTTACCGGCATTGCCGAGAACGGAATTGGTTTATAAATCGCGGCGTCAAGGTAATGGGACGCAATGGATTATTCAAACGGATCAACCGGCTTGTTTAAGTGGGCTTGATTTAACGAATTTTGCAGAAATTTGTTTGGTTTTAACGCCGGATTTTGATCTGGATATTTTAAAAGCATTTCCAAAAGAAAAGATACGCTTAGTTTTGCCCTTGATTATTCGGCAGGCACAGATGAAAAAAATGAAAGTCTTGCTTGATAAATGTTGGCAAAGTGGGTTTAAAAAGTTTGAAATTAAAAATATTTACGGTCTTTCTTTATTGCCTAAAGGAGCTGATATGGCGTTTGATTACACACTTTATGCTTTAAATACGCAGGCAATTGAGCAAGCATTGGAATGGGGAGCTTCTCGCGTGACACTTTCTGTGGAAGACAGCTTAACAAATATGCAGGCTTTAATCAAGGCAACGCCGGCCGTTTGTGTGCCGATTTATCAGGATGTGCCGTTATTTACATCAGAAACTTGTATTCGGCCGCATGCGTGTGCGGATTGCTCCAAAAAGCCGGCGATTTTTCCGATAAAACAAAAAGGGAAAAAGTATTGGGCTGTTTCTCAAAATTGTCAAACAGTAGTGATTTCAGATCAACCGGTTTGTTTTGCAATGCATTTAAAAGACTTTCATACGCGGTTTTTGCGGATTGATTTTTGTTATCGTCCATATACGACCGCTCAAGTTCAGCAGATTATTCAAGAGGTTCGTCAGGGTATTTGTCCCGAAAATACCGTTTCAGTTAATTTAGAAAAAGGATTTTTATGAATTACTCAAGCTGGTTTTCCGGCCAATAGAGCCTTTAATCGGCGCTGGATTTATCTCATCTGATTCTACCGGTTGAGTGGGGTCCAATCGTTTGGCATTTTCATATAATTCTTGAATTTTTTGGAACGCTTGGTTGGCCTCTAAAATTGTTTGGTTGATGATGCCTAAATTATTGGTTTCAATGAGTGCATCGGCCGCCTGATTGATTTTGACGAGTTCGGTTTTTGTTTGCTCAATGGAAATGGGCAATAATTCAATATAAGGCCGGCGTTCATGCAATGTTTCCATATATTTGAGTGCTGTTTCACCATATTGGCTGAGTGCCAAAATGTTGCGCCGAGTTTCCAATAAATCGTTTTTCAGGATTTCACTTTCTGTTTCTTGTGCTCGTAAAACAGCCAATCGGGATTGTTCCATCAGTTGGTTATATTGCGCTTCCGTTAAGTTTTCTTTTATTGCAAGTGTTTTCACAAAAGACAGCGCGTCTTTAGCGTTTTGTAAAAGCAAAGTGGTGCGTTCCGACGGCATCCGCAATGTTAATTGTTCGGCTTGTTGTACGGCTGCTTCTGCCTCAGCTACCGCCTGTTTGATCTTTTCTTGACGAGTTTGCGCTTCAGCTTCTTTTCTTAAATTTTGTTGTTGTGTGGCTGCGAGTTTGCTTTGTTCCAATTCCTGCATAATTTGATGCGAGAGTGTTTGCAAAAGTGGGTCTATGTCAACAAAATAGGTGGATTGCCCTTTCATTTGTTTCAACGTTGCAATCATGGTGGGTAATTCCGGATAAGCATTTAATTGAATCGGCATTAATATATCCAAACTTTGTTGCGGCAGGTTCCACGTAATTTGAGTGGGGTTTGATGTACTCACGTCTGTTTGAAGTGTTGTGTTCGGAGATTGAATAATCCCTTGTGCCATATCCCATTTTCCGGCTGCGTGAATGAGGGTTGTTTTGCCGGCGGATAAAGAACGTTTGATTTGTGTTGAAAGTACATCCGTTGTGTAGCGTTCCAGCAAGGACTGTTTGACAACATCTTGTGTTTGGTTTAAATCCATTCCGATAATAATGTTATTATCCAATTCAAATTGACCTGTACCGGCTAAATTTTCAATCAATTGAGAAACCGAGCGGCCGGTTGTTTTAAGTGTGCCGTTTAAAGAGAAGGATCCCTCACCCATAAAAAGGGTGTTGATATTTAAGAAGTTGGAGCGTAATGGGATACGTTGCAAATTTAATTGGGCGCTCAAGGTTGGGGTATTTAACCAAGAAAGTTGACCAGACAATTTAAAGAGGGAATTGGCGGCTTTTTTTTGTTTTCCGGAAAATTCTTTCAGGGTGAAATTTTTGTTCTTCAATTCAAAATCAAGAATGCTGTTTTCTAGAGAAAGAAGCCCGTAATTCAGTTCGTTTGCGTTAATTTTAAAGGCTAAATCATACGTATCTAATTTTTCAAAGGCGATGATGTTTGCATTCCAAGCATTATTTTCTTGTTTCAGTGCATTGAAAGACGGTAAGAAACGTTCCGCATTCAACAAAGTGGTGTTAAGCGTGCCTTGTGCTTTTAAAACATTTTGGTTTTCAACATCCAATGTGCCGGTTAAGCGTTCGGTTCCAACATTAAAAATCAAATCTTTTAAAGTATATTTTTCTGATGTGCCGGTTAAAAGAGCGGATAAACTGAAATTTCCATCTAAATTTTGAAAGGTATCTGTTGGCAAATTAACAGCGCTTAAGAACTCTTTAAAGCGTGGGGCCGAAATATTGAACGCCATTTGTTCAAAGCGTGTCAGCGGTTGTTCATTGTAAAGTGTTCCTTTAAAGCCGAGCAGTGTATCTGATAATTTTACATTAGAATCAATGTTCCATTTATTTTGTGCACCGGACAATGTTAATTGAGCTCGTACATTTTGAGCATTTTCAAGAAGCGGATAACGGCTTTCTAAACCGGCACGATTCATAAAGAGGTTCAGTTGGCGTGCCGTGAAGTCAAAGGATAATTGTTCGGCTTTAAATGGTGCTTTGCCAAAACCGGATAAATTTCCCGTGATTTTTAGGTTAGCGCTGGCGGCATCTTGGAATTCAAATTGTCGTATGGCAAGTGTGCCTTTATTCAAACGACCATTTAAGCGTATGGAACTGATTGGTAAAGTGTGCCAGGTGATATTCACCCCTTTGATGTCAAAAATAGTATTTGCCGTTTCCAATGCCGGATATTTTTTCATTTCCTGCTGCAGAAGTGTCGGTAAAGTAAACAGTGGAATGCGAGCTGTTTTTTCCGTCGGTTTAAAGTAAGTATCTAAATCCAAATTATTAACAGATAAGTTGGTTCTAATCTGCGGAGTGTTTTCAAAATCATATGTAAAATAGCCGGTTAAAGATGTGTTATCAAATTGAAAACGGTTTAATAAAATGGAGTATTCTGTGGGACGGACGTTGAGTGTAAAACGCAGATCAGCACTTTTGATATTATCGGGAACCAGAGATTGATTTAACCAAGATTTGATTTCTGCTACGTTTTTTAGTTTTGTTTGAATATCCAAAGACAATTCGGGCGCTATTTCTTTGCGTAAACCCGTCCCCGAAAAAGATATAGTATTATCCGTTCCGGGGAGCGTGGCCTTCCCATCCGATATGAGCAAGCCGCCTTTAGCATATGTTAAAATCGTTTCAAAATTACGCACGATTTTTTTATTATAAATTAATTGCGGAATATGGATTTGAAGATCGGTATAAGGAAGAACTTTGCCGCCGCCTAAAAAATCCCAATTTAAGCGAGAAAGCAAAGGTTTCCACATATCATAATCCAATTGGTTGATAGCGAGAGAGCCTAAATATGATTCTTCGTTTTGAGCGGTTTTCTTTTTGAATTCCACATCCATGTTGACAGAAAGAGCGTTTTCACCTTCCCCTAATCGAATAGTTAAGTTTTTCAGGTGGTCTTTTAGTAATGTTGATTCAACGGTAAAGTTTCCAAGCGATGGTTGATTCACGCTGGAAGGAATTTCCGGTAAGCTTATTAAATTAAGCAGTGTGTTTGGTTTTTTGAGTGTAAATTCCCCAACGGCATTGATAATGGAACTGGATAGATGAGGAGTTGCTGAACCATTTAATTTTAAAACAAAATCACTTTTATGTTCGGACAATTGTGCCGTGAAGTTAATGGGTAAATCCTCTTTAATTTGCTCTACTTGAATGCCGATACCGAAATTGTTATTTTGATAAGAGGCATCTCCCGAAAAGAAGAAGGGCCCTTTTAAAGAAGAAACGGATAATTCCCCGTTGATATCCGATAAAGCAAATGACAAGTTGTTAACGTGATTAATATACTGTAATTGTCCGTTATTGATTTGGATAGATTCAACTTGTGTTTTTTCCAATGCATTTTCACTGATAACAGCTGATAAATTATCATTAATGCGCTTGTGTTCAAATAAAAAAGGTAGGTACCAATTTGTTTGGTTTGTTTCCAGTTTTTCTAATACAAAAGTAGGATTTTCCAATGTGATACTTTTTATTTTAAGCGGAGATTTAAATAAAGACGCCCATTCAATTTCAACGGAAATGCTTTTTGCTTGCATCATATTTTCATATTTAGAGCCGCTATGATTCGCTAAACTGACATCGTTGAGAGTAATTGTCGGCATCGGGCGCCAATTCAGTTCAGTGCCTCCACGAACGGTTAAACTTTTACCGGTCAATTCCAAAATAGATTGTTCAATATGTTGTTGATAATTTTCGGCATTAAACGCGCGTGTTGCAAAGAACACAAAAACGCCGGCCAAAAGAAAAATAATAATCAATAAAGCCAATAGAAATTTTTTCATCTTTATCCTCGTGTTTTCCTTATAGCATAATCTGGTTGATTTTGAAAAGTTTTTTTTAATCTTCCAGATAAGTGCGCAATTTTTTCATAAAGACGGTTTGTTCATAAGGTGTATCCAATTCTTCCAAAACACGCTCTATGGCGCGTTCTATTTCTTGGTTTGTCGCATTTTCATACAGGTAGCGGCACGTGTCAAATAAGCGAGCGCGTTCTTGGGGATCTATTGGATTCCAAGTGGTAGTTGGCTCTTTGGAATGTTTATTTTTCATAAAATTTTGAGCATCTTCTAAAAAACTCATTTTTTCTCCTATACATTTTTGCGCCACAGGAAGGGGAAAAATAGAACTAATATCGCGACAAACTCCAACCGACCAAGCAGCATGTTGATCATTAAAACCCATTTTGTTGCATCGGGTAATAAAAAGAATGTTTTGTCAGGACCAATCAGAGAGCCCAATCCCGGACCAACGTTGGACAATGCCGTTAAAACGGCTGATAAACTGGTTAAAATATCAAGGCCGAATGCAGATAAAATTAAAGCGCTGAATGTAGCAACTGCAAAAAAGAGGGTAAAGAAAAATAAAACACTTATTAAAACGTTTTCTGATATGGGCTGATTCCCATAGCGAGCAATAAAAACGCCATGCGGTTGAATCAATTGTTTAAATTGAATAGATAGCGTTTTACGCACAATGGTATAACGAAACATCTTAATGCCGCCACTGGTTGAACCGGTGCAGGCGCCCGTGAAATATAAAAAGAAGAAAAACAAAATGGCAAAAGTTCCCCAGTCGCAATAGTTATCAGAAACATAACCGGTTGTGGTTACAATTGAAAGAATATGAAAGGCGTTATTGCGAATGGTGTCCATTAATTGTGCGGGTTGTATTTCATGTGCAAATAAACGCCAAAGAGTTAAGGCAAGTAAACTATAAATCAAAAAGCGCAGGTAAGTGAAGATTTGTTCATTATCCAATACTATATTCCATTGTCTTTTTACCACTGCCGGCCAAAATAAAATCGGCAATCCGGCCAGTAGCATAAAAAAAGTTAAAATCCATTCTATTGCCGGGATATTTTGATAATAGGCAATGTTTGCGTCATGGGTGGAAAAACCGCCGGTTGCAATACAAGTCAGGGCATGATTGATGGCATCAAACAGGTTCATACCAGCTAAGAATAAAGAACCTGTACATAAAAGTGTTAAAAGCAAAAAGAAAAATAGAATTGAATGCATTATTTCGGCGGTTTTTGGTGCACTGCGGTCCGAACGTTCGGAAGATTCCAGCATGAAAAACTGCATCCCCCCGATTTGTAGGGCAGGGAGTACCATAATAACAACAAAAATAATTCCGATTCCACCAATCCATTGAGTCATAGAGCGCCATAATAAAAGACTTTTGGGTAATTCTTCTAAGTGGTTTAAAACCGTTGCGCCGGTAGTTGTGAGACCCGAAACAGCTTCAAAAAGAGCGTTTGTGAAAGAGAGGTTCGGAATCAAAAAATAAAACGGTAAGGCGGAAATAAAAGAAAAAAATATCCAAATTAATGTGGTCGCAAGGAACATTTCTTTTGTTCGCAAGGGATTTTGATGTTTCCTGAGAAGAAAAAAGAATAAACCGCCGATGCCGACAATAACAGCAGATAAAATCAACAAAACAGAAGCTGCATGGGATTCATGCATCAAATAAGCGGTGGCTGTCGGAATCAACATACTTACCCCGCCCCAAAGGGTGGTTAAGGCAGTGATGAAAAAAATAAGCCCGAAACGCATTTGATTCCTTTATCTTTTTATTCATTTTATTTTTATTTCTTTTAAATTGCAATCAAAATGTGTATACTAAAATGTATGAGATATTTTGATGCCCATTTACATATAGTGCCGGATAAAGTTTTAATGCAAGCGCATGAAAACGGCGTGGGAACTTTCATTTGTAACGCTGCTAAACAAAAAGAATGGCAGGATGTATTGGATGTTTCCAAACGGGTTTTAGGCGTGTGGACATGTTTGGGTATTCATCCATGGTATATCAATGAAGCGACATCAGATTGGCGGATTCAATTAGAAGCGCTTTTAATTGAAAATCCTTTGACGATGATTGGTGAAATTGGTTTGGATAAGAAAAGGCCGTTTTTTGAAGAGCAAAAGCGTTTTTTTAAAGAGCAATTAAAACTGGCTCAAAAATTAAAACGATCGGTGCATATTCATTGTGTCGGGGCGTGGTCGGAAATGATTCAAATTCTGAGTCAATATCCGGATGTCAAGGTGTTATTTCATCGGTTTAACGGAGATGAATTTGTGGTGCAGAAATTGCGGTTTTTTAATTCCTTTTTTTCAGTAATGGAAAAAAAATATATTCCGGTGATTCCGGATTATCGATTGTTGGTGGAATCCGATGCGCCAGATGGGCCAATCGGCGGACCGGATAAAATTCCGGCATTGGTGCAGGCATTGGAGTTAAATCCGGATTATTTAAATCAGAATTTAAGGTTGTTTTTAGATGATAGATAGGTTTAAGCGGACGCAGTTATTGCTGGGAGAGAAGGGATTAAAACGCTTAAAAAAAGCGCATGTTTTGGTCGTTGGTTGCGGTGCGGTCGGCGGTTATGCGATTGAGGCATTGGCGCGTTCGGGGGTGGGGCAATTGACGGTGGTTGATTTTGATGTGATTTCAAAGTCAAATATCAACCGGCAAATTTTGGCCTTGGATTCAACGGTGGGTAAGAAAAAAACAGAAGCGGCGTTGCGGCGCATTGCGGATATTAATCCTGGTTGTCGAGCTCAGGCATTGGATGTGATGGTGCGATCCGATACAGTTCAAAAAATTATTGATTTAAAGCCTGATTTTGTGATTGATGCGATTGATTCATTAAATTCCAAAGTGGCTTTGATTGAAGCGTTAAAGAAAGTCAATATTCCCTTTATTTCCAGCATGGGTGCCGCTTTGCGCACTAATCCGGCAGATATTCAGATAACAACATGCAAAAAAACCATCAATTGTCCGTTGGCGTTTTTTATACGCAAGCGATTGCGGCATCGGGGAATTGATTTAAATTTTCCGGTTGTGTATTCCAAAGAACTGACGCATGTGGATTGTTTTGACGAAGCGGATGAGCTCAATCAGGAAGGTGGGCGGGTGCGGCATCAGTTAGGGTCTTTACCGACAATTACGGGAATTTTCGGGCTTATGTGCGCCAATTACGTGATAATGAATTTAGTGAAAGATGAAAATGGTTGAAAGTTTGGATTTTTTAAAAGCGTTAAATCCTCAGCAGAGAGAAGCGGTTGAAACAACCGAAGGGCCTTTGTTGGTTTTGTCAGGAGCCGGTACGGGTAAAACGCGCGTTTTAACGACACGCATTGCTTATTTGTTGGCGACCGGTTGTGCGAGACCGTGGGAAATTTTGGCAGTCACTTTTACCAATAAAGCGGCTAAAGAAATGAAAGAGCGTTTGGAGAAAATGATCGGTGCTCAAGCCAGCGGTGTTTGGTTGGGGACATTTCATGCCATTGGAGTTAAAATTTTATCTAAATATCCTGGTCTTGTTGGATTAAAAAGCGGATTTATTGTTTTGGGAACTGATGACCAGGAGCGATTGGTAAAACAGATTATGCAGGAACGCGGGCTAGATATAAAAAAATGGACGCCGGGAATTGTGTTGGATATTATATCTCGCTGGAAAGACAAAGGGTTGTTGCCGGAACAGATTACGGCAGCGTTGGACACGGATTATTGCGGTGGATGTGTGGCGGATTTGTATCGGATTTATCAAGAACGGTTGCGTTTATTAAACGCAGTGGATTTTGGAGACTTATTATTATTGCCGTTGGTATTGTTTAAAAATCATTCGGACATTTTGGCAGAATATCAGAAAAAATTCAAATATATTTTAGTGGATGAGTATCAAGATACCAATGTAGCACAATATCTGTTATTGCGGTTGTTAGCAAAAGGACATGGCAACATTTGTTGTGTGGGAGATGATGATCAGTCCATTTATTCCTGGCGTGGGGCAGAAGTGGGAAATATCTTGAAATTTTCGCAGGATTTTTCGGGAGCTCAAGTGATTCGGTTGGAACAAAATTATCGTTCGACAGCACATATTTTAGGAGCGGCATCGGCGTTAATTGCGCAAAATGAAGGACGATTGGGTAAAACGTTAAAAGTGGCAGATGGACGTGATGGTTCCGGTGATTTGGTTTTGGTGAAAAGTTATTGGAACGGAAGCGAAGAAGCCAATAAAATCGTTGAGCTGGTGGAGGATGAGCAGCGCGCCGGTCGCTCTTTATCGCAAATAGCGGTTTTGGTGCGGGCATCCTTTCAAACACGTGAATTTGAAGAGGCACTTATTCGGGCGGGGATTCCGTACAAAATCGTGGGTGGATTCAAATTCTATGAGCGGGAAGAAATTCGGGATGCTGTGGCGTATTTGCGCTTGGTGTTAAATCCGGATGATGATTTGGCTTTTTTGCGGGTGGTGAATAAACCCAAACGTGGCATTGGAGAGGGGGCTCTTAAAAACATTCAAACAGCGGCGCGTGAAAAACGTTTAAGCTTATTCCAAGCTGTTGGGTGGGCTTCCTTACGTCCCTCGGTGCGCAAAATATTGGATGGTTTTATATCTAAAATTAAAGAGGCTCAAAAAGAGGCAAAAGAATTACCTCCGGCGCGGTTGGCACCTCATGTGTTGCAGGAAATGGGGTATATTGATTTTTGGCGGCAGGAAAAAAGTCCCGAAGCGGAAAGTCGGTTGGAAAACATCAATGAATTATATAATGTATTGGGTGAATTTGAGACAATTGCGGATTTTATCGGCTATACCAGTTTATTGATGGATGCGGATGAAACGGCGGCGGAAGAGCAGTTATTGGTGATGACGTTGCATGCGTCCAAAGGGTTGGAGTTTGAAACGGTTTTTTTGCCGGGGTGGGAAGAGGGATTATTTCCGCACCAAAAAACATTGGATGAATCCAGTGTGCAAGGGTTAGAAGAAGAACGGCGTTTGGCTTATGTCGGAATTACGCGTGCCAAGGAAAAAGTGTTTATTTCCTATGCGTTTAATCGGCGGGTTTATGGGCAGTGGCAAAGCGCTTCGGCCAGCCGCTTTATTGAGGAATTGCCGCCCGAACATATTGATAATCAAGCGCGGCGGAAAAAACCGATGATGATGGATATTGAAGATTTTTCGTGGCAAATTCCGGTAAAAAAAGAAATTCCAATACCTGCCCATAAACGGCGTGTGGGACGAAAAGTTTATCATGAAACGTTTGGTGATGGGGTTGTGGTACGCGAAGAAGGCGATAGGCTGGAAGTTTTGTTCGCAGATTTTGGGTTGAAAAAAGTGCTGGCAAAATTTTTGGAAGTTATGTAAAATGCGCCTATATTGCGCAAAAAAGGAGAGATATGTTTTCTAAAACAGAACGATTATTGGCTTGGCGGTATTTAAAATCTCGCAAACGGACGGGCTTTGTGTCGGTGATTGCCGGCTTTTCCTTTTTGGGCATTTTGTTGGGAGTAGCGACGCTTATCATTGTGATGAGTGTGATGAACGGGTTTAAAACTGAGTTGATGACACGCGTTTTGGGTTTGAATGGTCATTTGGGCGTTTATCCGGCATGGGGAGATGTGTTAACCGATTATCAAAAATATGATGAAACAATGCGTTCGGTGGCAGGTGTTGTGGATGTGATCCCGGTGGTGGATGGGCAAGTAATGGCAACTGCTGGGGAAATTTCCGACGGGGTGATGGTGCGCGGTATGGAGCCTGCTGATTTTCAAAAACGTTCTTTATTGTTTCAAAATTACAAAGGGTTGCCTTTTAATGAATTTTCGGGGAACAGTGTAATTGTTGGGTATCGCTTAGCGCAGAAAATGATGTTGCGTCCGGGAGATACGATTACCTTGGTTTCGCCGAAGGGCAACATTACGGCATTTGGTACAATTCCCAGAATGAAGGCTTATACGGTTATTGGTACGTTTGATTCCGGTATGTTTGAATATGACGGTCATTTTATGTTTATGCCGTTGGAGGAGGCACAGCGGTATTTTAAAACCGGAACGGGGGTATCGCATTTGGAAGTTTTTACCGAAGATGTTTTATTAGCGGATGCGGTGTTAGATGAAGCCTTTGAAAAAATAGACGGAACTGAAGCGCAATTATATGATTGGCGCCACACGAATCAGGCGTTTTTCAATGCGATTGAAGTGGAACGCAATGTGATGTTTTTAATTTTAACACTGATTATTTTGGTGGCTGCGTTTAATATGATTTCCGGATTGATTATGTTAGTTCAGGATAAAAATAAGGATATTGCTATTTTGCGCACCATGGGGATGAGTCGGCGTGGTGTGCGCCATGTGTTTTTATTGGCAGGATTAACAATCGGATTTTTGGGAACAATGACCGGCTTGATTTTGGGCTTATTGTTTTCATATAACATTGATCAGATTAAAGAGTTTTTGCAAGGTCTATCCGGTCAGGAATTATTTTCAGCCGAAATTTATTTCCTATCGCATTTGCCGGCTAAAGTGGATTTGACTGAGGTGGCGGTTGTGGTTGTGTTATCTTTGACATTATCGGTGTTGGCAACGGTGTATCCATCTTGGAAAGCCAGTAAAACCGATCCGGTGGAGGCGTTGCGTTATGAGTAATGTGTTAGAATTAAAACAAATTAAGCGCCATTTCGGGGTTGGAGAGACAAAAGTTTGTGTTTTAAAAGGGGTTAATTTTGCTTTGAAAGCCGGTGAAGTGGTGGCTTTATTAGGACCCTCAGGATCCGGAAAATCCACCTTATTGCAGATTGCCGGGTTGTTAGATTCTCCCAACAGCGGGAGTGTATGGGTGAATGGGCAGGAAATAAATACCAAAAATGATGCTATTCGCACTCAAGTACGGCAACGGACAATGGGATTTGTGTATCAATCTCATTTATTGTTAAATGATTTTTCGGCGTTGGAAAATGTGATGTTGCCCATGTTAATTGCAGGGCAAAATCAAACGGCGGCACGTGAACGGGCTTTAATATTATTAGATAGAATGGGGTTGAAAAAACGCGCTCAACATCGGCCGGGCCAATTATCCGGTGGCGAGCAGCAACGGGTGGCAATTGCGCGAGCGCTTGCAAATCAGCCGCAAATTTTATTGGCTGATGAGCCAACGGGAAATTTAGATCCGCAGACGGCAGAATCTGTTTTTAAAACACTTTTAAATGTTGTGGCTGAAACGGGGTTGGCGGCATTGATTGCAACGCATAATCCGGAATTGGCGCAAAAAATGCATCGGCGGATAACCGTTCAAGATGGGCAAATCGTTGAGCTAAAGTAAACCTTATTTTTCTTTTCTTGATTTTTTGCATAAAATAAGATAGGCTTTTTAAAAAACGAAAAGAGTTCAAATGACCCCTGAATTTATTCATTTGCATGTGCATTCTGCTTTTTCTTTGCTAGACGGTTGCACAAAAGTTGAAAAGTTGGTTAAATGGGCCGCTGATCAGAAAATGCCGGCGATTGCTATGACCGATACAGGCAATGTATTTGGGGCGATGGCGTTAGCGCATGCCGCTTGTGATAACGGGGTTCAGCCGATTTTAGGCTGTCAATTACTTATTAAATCCCCGGAAAAAGAGGTTGTTTTAGGGGGAGAACCAACCTATGATTCCGTGGTCGTTTTGGTTCAAAGTGAAGAAGGGTATCATTCTTTATTAAAGTGGTTTACGGCTTATTATATGTCACCCGAAAAACAAGTGCAGCCACACTTAACTTTTGAAGAGCTTTGTTCCCACACAAATGGGTTGATTTTATTAACTGGTGGAGCGAAAGGGATTTTGGGTCGGCCGGTTGCAAAAGGAGATATTGAATTTGCGCGTGTGTTGGTGCAAAAATTGCACAAAGCTTTTCCGAATAGGCTTTATATGGAAATAATGCGCCATGGAGAAGAATTGGAAGCCTTAACGGAGCCTGGATTTTTGCAGTTAGCGTATGATGAAAATATTCCGTTAGTGGCAACAAATGAATGTTTCTTCACCAATCCGGATATGTATGAAGCGCATGACGCATTGATGTGTATTGCAGATAAGACATATGTAGCGGAATCAGATCGGCGCAAAATCAACAATCAATATTATTTAAAAACCGCCGACGAAATGAAAGAGCTTTTCAAGGACTTACCGGAAGCGCTAGAAAACTCCGTTCAAATTGCCAAGCGATGCCATTTTATGGCAGAAGATAAAAAGCCCGCATTCCCCATTTTTGATTGTGGAGATATGACGGCAGATGAAATGCTGACGGCGCATGCGCGAGAAGGGTTGAGTAAGCGGATGGTCGGACGATCTGATGAAGAAAAAAAACAATATCAGGATCGCTTGGAATATGAGCTAGGTGTGATTAAGCAGATGGGTTTCCCCAGTTATTTCTTAATCGTGGCTGATTTTATTCAGTGGTCCAAAGCACATGGGGTTCCGGTAGGACCTGGACGTGGATCCGGAGCCGGATCGGTGGTAGCATGGGCGTTGACAATTACGGATATTGATCCTTTGAGGTTTAACTTATTGTTTGAACGTTTTTTAAATCCCGAGCGGGTATCCATGCCTGATTTTGACGTGGATTTTTGTCAGGAAAAACGCGAAAAGACGATTGAATATGTTCAAAATAAATATGGTTTTGATCATGTGGCGCAGATTATTACGTTCGGTAAATTACAGGCTAAGGCAGTGATTCGCGATGTGGCGCGTGTGCTACAAATTCCATATTCGGTGGCGGACCGACTATCTAAATTAGTGCCGGGGGGAATGAATCCGGCTACCAAGCATCCATATACGTTGCAAGAAGCCATTGATATTGAACCGGAATTTAAAAAAATTGCTGAAGAAGAAGAGGGCGTTTCTCTTTTATTGGAAATGGCTTTAAAATTAGAAGGGTTGAATCGCAACACTTCTACGCATGCAGCGGGGGTTGTGATTGGGGATAAGCCGTTGGATCAAATTGTGCCGATTTACAAAGATCCATCCTCCGATATGCCGGTAACACAGTATGATATGAAATATGTGGAAAAGGCGAGTTTGATTAAGTTCGATTTTTTAGGTTTAAAGACGTTAACCGTGATTGCCAAAGCGTTGGAGTTAATTAAAAAGCGCGGTATCGTTTTAGATATGGATAATTTACCTTTAGATGATAAGCCAACGTTTGATTTGTTAAAAGCTGCAGATACGACCGGCGTATTTCAGTTGGAAAGTCAAGGGATGAAACAAATTTTGCGCGATATGCAACCGGACGTGATTGAGGATATTGTGGCATTGGTATCGCTTTATCGGCCGGGACCAATGGATAGTATTCCCAGCTATATTGCGCGTAAAAAAGGTTTAGAAGAACCTGATTATATGCATCCGATGTTGGAAAACATTTTGAAAGAAACATACGGTATCATGATTTATCAGGAACAGGTGATGCAGATTTCGCAGGTAATGGCCGGTTATACGTTGGGAGGTGCTGATTTGTTGCGACGGGCCATGGGAAAGAAAAAAGTGGAAGAAATGGCCAAGCAGCGTGTTATCTTCATTGAGGGCGCTAAAGCCAAAGGGGTGGATCAAAAAGTTGCTGAAACAGTTTTTGACAAGATGGCAAAGTTTGCTTCCTATGGGTTTAATAAATCGCATGCCGCAGCGTATGCATATATTGCTTATCAGACAGCATATTTAAAGGCGCATTTTCCGGTTGAATTTATGGCTGCGACGATGACGCTTGATAAAACAAATACGGAAAAATTGGATTTCTTTAAAAATGATTTGGCTCAACGCGGTATTTTACTTTTACCGCCGGATATTAACTTGTCGGGGGTTAATTTCACTGTGGAAAACGGTGCTGTGCGTTATGCTCTTTCGGCAATTCGTAATGTGGGGGAAGCCGCGATGCAGGTTGTTGTGGAGGAGCGTGAAAAAAACGGTCCTTTTAAATCAATTCAAGATTTTTTAACACGGGTAGATGTTTCAGCTTTAAATAAGAGGTATGTGGAAAATTTGGTGCGTTCCGGCGCTTTTGATTCTATTCATAAAAATCGGGCGCAATTGTTTGCCTCTGTTGAAAAAATGTTGGGATATGCCGCAGCGGCAACAGAACAGCGTAAAAGCTCTCAAATCAGTTTGTTTGGGGAAGGTGCTGAGAACACTCCTTTTAAAATGGATGCATTACCGGATTGGTCGTTGTTGGAAAAATTAACACATGAGCAAGATGCGATTGGCTTTTATTTGTCAGCTCATCCGCTGGATTCGTATGCGTTGGCGTTTGAACGCCTTCGGATAACGGCTTCAGATGATGTAAATGATATTGTGAAACACTTGGGACCCAAGCAGTTAAAATTGGCCGGAATTGTTAGTGTGGTGCGAGAACGTATCAGTCAAAAAGGTAATAAATATGCGTTTGTGTCGGCCAGTGATAAAGCGGGAGCTTTTGAGTTTATTTGTTTTTCGGATTTGTTAATTGCTCATCGGGATAAATTAAAATCCGGTCAGCCGCTTTTGTTGACGATTATGGCGGATAAACGAGACGGAGAAGATGAAGTTCGAATGAGTTTGCAAAATGTGGAATACTTATCCGATGTTATGGCGCATACCTCGACAACCTTGATTGTAACGATGGATAAAGTAGATAAAATCAATGAAGTTCAAAAAATTTTAAAAACACATGCCGGCGGTCAAGGAAAAGTTTTTGTTTCCTTAAAATTAGAAGAGATGGATGTAGAGATTTCCATTCCTGGTCATTATACCTTTCGGCAAGAGGTGTTGGACGCCTTAGAGCAATTGTCGGGTGTGGTACAAGTTAAGCAGGTTTAACTTTTTTATTAACAAACGATTAATATTGAAAAATAGCCCTTGACAGCGATTTTTAAGTATGCTAAACGATAAGTATACAAAAATAGTTGACAAAATTTATTTTTGGGATTATACTAAACTTATAAGATAACAAAAGGAGTCTGTGATGGCTGATAAAAACTTAACATTAAGAGATTTTGAGGGAAAAACAACCGTTTATCGCAGTGGTTTGCGTGCAAAGGCTGAAAAATATGCCAAAATTGCCATGTCTGCTTTTGCATTAGGAATGTTAAGCTTTGGTGCAAACAAAACTGAGGCGGCAAACAACACCGGCGGGTATATTGGAGGTGATTTGCATGGTTTGGTTTCTAACTCCGTTAATTTAATCAGCTATTGGTTGGATGATGGAAATGGTGTATCTGCCGTGACGCAGCAACAATTGGTTAATGCTCAAAAGGATATGGTTCGTGGCTATCAAGACGCAATGAAATATATTGAGCTAGAAAGCAAGGATTTCAGCCGTTTCCAAAGTACAATTGATAAGAATAACAAAGAATTAAATAAGTTGACAGACAAACAGGCTTTTATTCCACAGACTGAAGACGATTTTCGGGCGTTGGCTGAAATGAATTTGCTGAAAAATAAAGCCTTTGAAAAAGTAGCAAAAGATGATCCAAAGAGATTTCAGAAATTTGTTGATATTGAGACAAAAGTAGTAAAATCAAAGTATTCAAAAGGAACATTGGAAGCGGATCAATTGGCAATAAATAGGTTGAAAGCGGAAAATAAGGATTTGAAGCAAACGGGAGATATTGGGGCGATTATTAATAATTCTATGATTAATGCGCCGAAGGTTGTGGCTTCTTATTTTGCACAAAAATCTAAAATTGCGATGGGCAATTATCGGGATTTGGTTCAGGCTCGATTATATAATGTGGCTGAAAAAGATTCTAAAGCGGCTTCGTTTTATGCAACCGTTGCGGAGCAAGCAGCTGCTGTTGGTGTACAAAAAGATACTTATTTAAATTATAAATTAGCTATAGATGCTCAGAAAGCAGCTTATTCTGAAATGGGTGATCAGCTGGTTGATAATTTATTGAGTAGTTTTACTTTACGAGGATTGTTATATTCAAATGATAATAGCAATGGTTCTAATGGGTTGAATTATTGGGGAACTGCTCGGACTAATACGCCACTAGGCAGTATTTCTGCCGCAATCAGGGGCGTCAGTTCGAACACGGCAGTTCAAATGTGCGTGGCAGTTTCATCGGCTCAAGCTTATGCAAACATGACGGCGATTGAACAGCTTTATAAAATGGAAGGGTTCAATGAAAAAGGTATGTCTTTGCAGGATGTTTTGAATCCGACAAAGCAGACATTGACTTATATTGAACGCAAAATTGCCGAAAATGCAGAAGGCTATAAATCTCAAACAGCTCAACGCAGCACATATAAAGCGCAATTGGACAAGTGGGTGTCTTATCGTGTTTTGGCAAACATTGGTGCGGCAGCTCAAAAAGATTTACAAGCGGCTGTGTTAGCTTCCATCGGGAATAATGAGCAAGCCTCCAAAGCTTCAACACAGTTGTGGAAGAATTTGGCAAATAATTTATTGCAATTAGATGGCGGTGCTTATTACAACTTCCGTTCTAATGGGCGTTAAATATGATGTGGGTTTTATAAAAAAGGTATAACTGAAAGGAAAAGACATGAAAAAATATCAAAATTTAATGGCGTTGGCCAGTATATCCGTCGCTTCTTTAATCACGGGTTGTGCCAGTGATAATGGTTATGAATCGGCTTATCCGGATTTAGCTTCATATCAATCAGAGACGGAGCGGGCTTATTTACCCGGAACGGCATCTAAAATTGAGCGTCAGGTGTTATTACAGAAAAAATATATTCCGGCTACGGAAGATATTATTCGTGCTGAAAAAGCAAAACAACGCAATATGGCTGAAAATGCCGGTTATAATGTGAATGCTTATTATATCGGCGGGGATCATTATGTGGATATTACAGGTGAAAAAAATGGTGTGCCATTCACAGAAAGTTGGAAAAATCAAGAATTGATGTTTGCAACAAAAACACGTACGGTTTCGGGTCTGACATCGGATAAACAAAAATATCGGGCTACCATCACAGAAACATATCAAAATGGTGATTATTTAGTAGATTCTTACGGATCTGTCGGTGGAGTTGTTTTTGGGGAATCTTGGTTAAATGGTTCTTTGCAAAATGGAAATGAAAGTTATTCTGTGAACATCGTAAATGGTGTTTTGATGCGTGAAAATATGCCGAAAGTTGCAGCAACTCAGCAAAAACAAGAAAATACAGACAAAACGGTCTCTCCAAAAGTAGCGCCTCAAAAAGTTACTACGCAGTCTGAAAAAGTATTGCCAGTTTTAGTTGGGGAAATTACTTTGGTTAAAGAAAAAGAATAATTCTATATCTTTCGAAAAAAGCCGTTCATTTTTGAATGGCTTTTTTTTGTAAAAATTTATTTAAATATTCAAATAATTATCTTCTTTTTATTATAAAAATGAATAAATGGTAAAAAAATACTTGACAGGTTGGATAAAAAAAGGCATACTGTCCGCCTAGTCCTTATCTAAACAGGATTTTTGGAGGGGTGGCCGAGTGGTTAATGGCAGCAGACTGTAAATCTGCCCTCTTTTGAGTACGAAAGTTCGAATCTTTCCCCCTCCACCATGTTGATGAGCCAATAATGTTTTTGGTTACGGCTTTACGGGAGTTTTCTGTGGAATTGTTCGATCAAAAACGTTTTTTGTTTGTCAAGACCGGGTTTTTAGCCTTCCGTTTGATGTTGGTGTGAAAATCACGGTTCCGACGCGGGCGTAGCACAACGGTAGTGCAGCAGCCTTCCAAGCTGAATACGAGGGTTCGACTCCCTTCGCCCGCTCCAATAAATCAATCGGCTGGCAAGTCGATTGTGGTTTTAGGGAAGGGTTCTCTAAAGCTTTTTTTATTTAACTGATCAGTTAAGGAAAGAATAAAATGAGTAAAGAAAAATTTGAAAGAACTAAGCCACACTGTAATATCGGCACCATCGGTCACGTAGACCATGGTAAAACAACTTTAACAGCTGCTATTACTAAAGTTTTGGCTGAACAAGGCGGTGCTGCATTCGTCGATTATGCTAATATTGATAAAGCTCCTGAAGAACGCGCTCGTGGTATTACCATTTCTACTTCACATGTGGAATATGAAACAGCTAAACGTCACTATGCTCACGTAGACTGCCCGGGACATGCTGACTATGTTAAAAACATGATTACGGGTGCTGCTCAAATGGATGGTGCTATCTTGGTTGTGTCTGCAGCTGATGGTCCAATGCCTCAAACTCGTGAACACATCTTATTAGCTCGTCAAGTCGGTGTGCCTGCTATTGTTGTGTACATGAATAAAGTTGATATGGTAGATGATCCTGAATTGTTAGATTTAGTTGAAATGGAAATCCGTGAATTGTTGTCTTCTTATCAATTCCCTGGTGATGAAATTCCTATCATTAAAGGTTCTGCTAAAGTCGCTTTGGAAGGTGGGGATCCAAAATTAGGAAAAGATTCTATTTTGGCTTTGATGGATGCTGTTGACAATTACATTCCTCAACCAGATCGTCCAAAAGATAAACCTTTCTTAATGCCGATTGAAGACGTGTTCTCCATTTCCGGCCGTGGTACTGTGGTGACAGGCCGTGTGGAACGTGGTGTGTTAAAAGTGGGCGACGAAATTGAAATCGTTGGTTTACGTCCAACTCAAAAAACAACTTGTACGGGCGTTGAAATGTTCCGTAAATTGTTGGATCAAGGTGAAGCTGGCGATAACATCGGTGTATTGCTTCGTGGTACAAAACGTGAAGAAGTTGAACGTGGACAAGTTTTAGCTGCCCCGGGTTCTATTACTCCTCACACAAAATTTGAATCTGAAGTGTATATTTTAAGTAAAGATGAAGGTGGTCGTCATACACCATTCTTCGCTAACTATCGTCCTCAATTCTATTTCCGTACAACAGATGTGACAGGTACTATTGAATTACCTGCCGGTGTGGAAATGGTTATGCCGGGTGATAATGTAAAATTAACAGTCACTTTAATTGTGCCGGTTGCTATGGATGAAGGTTTACGTTTCGCTATTCGTGAAGGTGGACATACGGTCGGTGCTGGTGTTGTTTCTAAAATTATTGAATAATTTTGGATATAAACAAATCAAAAGGGTTTTGAGCTTAAACTCAAAACCCTTTTTTAGAAATTATTAAAAAAGTGTAAAAAACGCTTGACAAGATTTGGAAAAGAACGTATGATAGCTCGTCTTAGATTTTATGTCGGTCAATGGGTCGGCAGGAATAGGGGTATAGCTCAATTGGTAGAGCGTCGGTCTCCAAAACCGAAGGTTGTGGGTTCGATTCCTACTGCCCCTGCCATCTAAGAGCTTGTATTTATATGAGTTTTTGAGAATAGGATTTAGAAATGAAAACAACACCGGCTCAATTTGTGCGTCAAGTTAAACAAGAGGTCGCAAAGATTACGTGGCCGACTCGGTCTGAGGTTCTACAAGGGACGATTACCGTTGCGATTATGAGTGTTGTTATTGCGTTATTTTTGTTTCTGGTGGATTTGATTTTTGCTGGGGCGATCAGATTGTTGCTTGATAAGGTCGGAGGTTAATCTTTATGAAGTGGTATGTCATTCACGCGTATTCTGGATTTGAAAAGAAAGTGGCTGAATTCATTCGGGAGCAGGCGGTTAAGAAAAATTTAACGGACAAAATTGAACAGGTTTTAGTGCCGATTGAAAACGTTGTGAGTATTCGTAATGGGGCGAAAGTTGAATCTGAGCGTAAGTTTTTTCCTGGGTATGTTTTAATTAAAATGGAAATGAATGATGCAACTTGGCATTTAGTTAATGCAACACCGAAAGTAACTGGTTTTTTGGGGGGTAAGAAGCCGACACCGATTACGGAAGCGGAAGCAATGCATATTTTACGTCAGGTAGAAGAAGGGGTTGAACGGCCAAAATCTATTGTTGCTTATGAAGTTGGGGAGCAAGTTCAGGTTTGTGACGGGCCGTTTGCGTCATTTGTTGGTTCTGTGGAACAAGTTGATGCGGAAAAAGAACGTTTAAAAGTTTTGGTTTCTATCTTTGGGCGTGCAACACCCGTGGATTTGGATTATACGCAGGTTAAAAAAGTATAATCAAGTGTTTAGGGCCGGAATAAAACCAGTTCGTGTTCCGGAAACCTGTGTGGAAGATGGGCCATCATCGCACCACAAAACTTCAGCCTTTAAGGGTTAAACCGATAGGTGATGAATTGGAATTTTTATTAGAGGTTATTAAATGGCAAAAAAAGTGATTGGCTTTATTAAGTTGCAAATTGGCGCTGGTAAAGCAAACCCGTCACCTCCAGTCGGTCCGGCTTTAGGTCAACGGGGTTTAAATATTATGGAATTTTGTAAAGCGTTTAATGCAAAAACGCAAAAAATGGAGCCGGGAATGCCGATTCCTGTGATTATTACGGCGTATGCAGACCGGACGTTTTCTTTTGTGACAAAATTACCCCCTGTAAGTTATTTTATTAAAAAAGCTGCTAAGCTTGAATCTGCTTCAAAAGAGCCGGGACGAAAAGTTGCGGGGAAAATTACAAAAGCTCAAGTGAAAGAAATTGCAACCGAAAAGTTGCCGGATATGAATTGTTCAACAGTTGAAGCCGCTATGGAAATGGTTGCGGGACAGGCACGTTCCATGGGGATTGAAGTGGTGGAGTAAGCGATGGGTAAAAGATTAAAAAATGCTTATGCAAACATTGATTCTTCCAAGCTTTATACGCTGGATGAAGCAGTTCAGTTAATTAAATCCAATGCAACGGCTAAATTTGATGAAACAGTAGATATTGCCGTTCAATTGGGTGTGGATCCGAAACAATCCGATCAAATGGTTCGCGGCGCTGTTTCTTTGCCGGCCGGAACAGGTAAAACATTGCGTGTTGCCGTGTTTGCCAAAGGTCCGAAAGCTGAAGATGCAAAGAAAGCCGGTGCAGATATTGTCGGTGATGAAGATTTAATGCATGACATTGAACAGGGTAAAATCAATTTTGACCGTTTGATTGCAACGCCGGATATGATGGGTGTTGTGGGACGTGTCGGTAAAATTTTGGGGCCGAAAGGTTTAATGCCAAACCCCAAATTAGGCACTGTAACAATGGATGTGGCAAATGCCGTAAAAGCGGCAAAGGCTGGACAAGTTCAATTCCGTGTTGACGCAACAGGAATTGTGCATGCCGGTATTGGTAAGGCAAGCTTTGATGCTGAAAAAATTAAGCAAAACGTGGTTGCTTTAATTAAGGCTTTAAATGCTTTGAAACCTGCTTCTTCTAAAGGTATTTATATGCAAAAAGTGGCATTAAGTACAACGCAGGGGGTTGGTGTTAAAGTAGCAGTGTCCAGCATTGCGTAAAAAAGTTTCCCGCCTGCCTGATAGGTGGGTGGGGATAAAGACCTGTCAAAGACTCTCAAGTATCTGCCACGGGGCAGTTTTAAAGGGAAGCATCCCGCTTAGATAGACAAAACAAAAAATCGGCCGCCCTTATGGGCAAAGAGGATTTTGTTTCTAGACAGGCAAAAAGAGTGGGTTTCTTTGGAAACCTGTGTTAGAAACAAGTTTTAGATTCTTTTAGAAGATAAAACGAATAAACGGAGACAAAAAAGTGAAACGTGAAGAAAAGCAACAGCTGATCTCGGAATTAAACGGAGTGTTTCAAAAGTCTGCCTTGGTGGTTGTGACCTTAAACAAAGGGTTGACAATGCCGGAAACGACAGAATTGCGTAACAATATCCGTAAAGACGGGGCAAGCTATCGCGTAACCAAAAATCGTTTGACTAAATTGGCTTTGGTTGGAACGCCTTGTGAAGGGATTTCTGAATTGATGGTTGGCCCAACGGCTATTGCCTATTCAGAAGATCCGATTGCGGCTGCAAAAGCAGTTGTTAAATTCGCAAAGGATAATGACAGATTTGAAGTTATCGGCGGCGTGATGAACGGCGAAAAGGTAAGTGTGGATACGATTAAATCGTTGGCTGCTTTACCATCGTTGGACGAATTACGTGGCAAACTTGTCGGTCTGTTGCAGGCTCCGGCCGGTCAGATTGCTCGTGTGACAAAAGCTTATTCCGAAAAGGAACAGGCTGCTGCATAGGGGCTTTTAGTCTTAATTTAACAACTATTGCCCAAGTGGGCATTTATTAAAAAGGAAAATTAAAATGGCTGATTTAAATAAAATCGTTGATGAATTGTCTGCTTTAACAATCTTAGAAGCAGCTGAATTATCCAAAATGTTGGAAGAAAAGTGGGGCGTTTCTGCCGCTGCTCCGGTCGCTGTGGCCGCTGCTGCTGGGGCCGCCGCTGCTGAAGAAAAAACCGAATTTGATGTGATTTTGGTTGAAGCAGGTGCTAACAAAATTAACGCAATTAAAGAAGTGCGCACAATCACAGGCTTGGGTTTGAAAGAAGCCAAAGATTTGGTTGAAGGCGCTCCGAAAGAATTGAAAAAAGGCGTTTCTAAAGAAGAAGCAGAAAAAATCAAAAAACAATTAGAAGCCGCAGGCGCTAAAGTTGAATTGAAATAATTCTGCAAATGAAGCTATCAAGTGGGTTCCTTTTAAGCGCAAGCTTAGGGGAACCCTGTGGTGGTTAAAAAAGCCGACCACGAAAACGGGTTCCATTTCCCTTTAAATGGAAAAGATTTTTTAACGGGGATTTTTTACATGATCAAATCACAAACCAATCATAGACGTGTACGTAAAAGTTTTGGCCGAATTGAAACTGTGGCTGAAATGCCGAACTTAATTGATATTCAAAAAAGTTCTTACAATAAGTTTTTACAAGTTGGTGTGCCTGCCAATCAAAGACAGGATGTCGGTCTCCAAGCGGTTTTTAATTCTGTTTTTCCAATTCATGATTTTGCCGGTCGCGGTGATTTGGAATTCGTTAAATACGAATTGGATGAACCGAAATTTGACGTTGATGAATGTTTAAAACGCGGTTTAACATATGCTGCTTCTGTGCGAGCAACATTAAGGTTAGTTGTTTGGGATATTGACGAGTCAACAGGTATGCGTTCTATCCGCGACATTAAAGAACAAGATGTGATTATGGGTGATTTGCCATTAATGACCAAATTCGGGACCTTTATTGTAAATGGAACCGAACGTGTTGTGGTTTCTCAAATGCATCGCTCCCCGGGTGTGTTTTTTGATCATGACAATGGTGAAACTCATTCTTCCGGCAAGTATTTATTTGCAGCTCGGATTATTCCGTATCGTGGTTCTTGGATTGATTTCGAATTCGATGCAAAAGATTTATTATATGTGCGAATCGATCGTCGTCGGAAATTACCGGTTTCTTCATTATTATATGCGTTAGATAGCTCTTATACAGAAGAAAAACGGGCTGAAGCGGCGAAAAAAGGTGTAGAAGTGGATCCGGCCGATGTGTTTGGTATGAGCAAAGAAGAAATTTTATCCTATTTCTATGATAAATTAACCTTTACAAAAGATAAAAAAGGTTGGAAGACAGCATTTGTGCCGGCTTTGATGAAAGGGCTGAAGTTGTCTTATGATTTAGTGGATGCCGAAACAGGTAAAATTGCTGTTCCGAAAGGTGAAAAAATTACACTTGCAAAAGCCAATAAGTTGAAAAAAGACGGTTTAAAAGAATATCGTGTGTCTGCCGATGATTTGTTGGGACGATTTGTGGCAAATGATATGATTGACGAAAAGACCGGTGAAGTCATTATGGAAGCCGGAAATGAATTAACCGAGGATGATTTGAGAAAAGTTGATGAGCTCAAAATCAAAGAGTTGGTTCTTTTAAACATTGATTATGTCAATGTCGGACCGTATATCCGTAACACAATTGTGTCAGACAAAAATACATCTCGTGAAGAAGCTTTAATTGATATTTACAAAATTATGCGACCGGGCGAATTGCCGGCTTTGGAAACGGCGGATGCGTTGTTCCGCGGTTTATTCTTTGATTTAGATCGTTATGATTTGTCCGCTGTAGGACGGGTAAAAATGAATGCTCGTTTGGGATTTGATTCAAATGAGGTTCCTGATTCCGTGCGTGTTTTGCGTAAAGAAGATATTTTGCGCATTTTAAAAGTCTTAGTTGAATTAAGAGATGGTATTGGCACAATTGATGATATTGATAACTTAGGAAATCGTCGTGTGCGTTCTGTCGGTGAGTTAATGGAAAATCAATATCGTATCGGTTTATTACGTATGGAACGCGCGATTAAAGAGAAAATGACATCCAGCGAAATTGATTCTGTCATGCCGTATGATTTAATCAATGCGAAACCATTATCAAGTGCGGTGCGTGAATTCTTTGCATCCAGCCAATTGTCTCAATTTATGGATCAAAACAATCCGTTAGCTGAAATTACCCATAAACGGCGTTTATCTGCTTTGGGCCCCGGGGGATTAACACGGGATCGTGCCGGAATGGAAGTGCGTGACGTGCATCCAACTCATTACGGACGTATTTGTCCGATTGAATCTCCGGAAGGTCAGAATATTGGGTTGATTAACTCACTTGCTTCGTTTGCAAAAATCAATAAATATGGATTCATCGAAAGTCCGTATCGCAAAGTGATTGATGGTAAAGTAACAGACGAAGTGGTTTACTTATCCGCGATGGAAGAAGCCAAATATACAGTGGCACAAGCTAACGCGAAAGTGGATGAGAAAAATATGTTGGTGGAAGATTTGGTCACAGCACGTCATGCCGGAGAAGTTGTGTTAGCCAAACCGGAAAACATTGATATGATTGACGTGTCTCCAAAACAGGTTGTATCTGTGGCGGCATCTTTGATTCCGTTCTTGGAAAATGATGACGCTAACCGGGCTTTGATGGGATCTAACATGCAACGTCAAGCTGTTCCTTTATTAAAAGTAGAAGCACCTTATGTCGGAACGGGAATGGAAGGTGTTGTGGCACGGGATTCCGGAGCTGCTATTACGGCTGATCGTGCCGGTATTGTGCAGCAGGTTGATTCCAGCCGTATTGTTATCAAGGTAACGGAAGATGTGGCTGCGACTTCTTCAGGTGTTGATATTTATACCTTAACGAAGTTCCAACGTTCCAACCAATCTACTTGTATGACACAACAACCATTGGTAAAAGTGGGTGATAAGGTTGAAAAAGGTGAAATTATTGCTGATGGTCCGTGTACTCAGTTAGGTGAATTGGCTTTGGGTCGAAACGTATTGGTGGCCTTTATGCCATGGAATGGATATAACTATGAAGACTCTATTTTGATTTCCGAACGAATTGTGAAAGATGACGTCTTTACCTCTATTCACTTGGAAGAATTTGAAGTGACAGCACGGGATACCAAATTGGGTCAAGAAGAAATTACTCGCGATATTCCAAACGTTGGGGAGGAAGGTTTAAAACAATTAGATGAAACCGGTATCGTTTATATCGGAGCGGAGGTAAAAGCCGGCGATATTTTGGTTGGTAAAGTAACACCAAAAGGCGAAACGATTATGACTCCGGAAGAAAAATTATTGCGTACCATTTTTGGCGAAAAAGCCGCTGATGTGCGAGATTCTTCTTTACGTGTGCCGCCGGGAGTGGCCGGAACGGTTGTGGATGTGCGTATCTTTACACGCCGCGGGATTGAAAAAGATGAACGTGCTCAAGCAATTGAGCAGGCTGAAATTACCCGTTTAGCCAAAGACCGCGATGATGAAAGAGCTATTTTACAAGGCAACTTTGCTGATCGTATTCGCAAATTGGTGGAAGGTCAGAAATCCGGTAAGTTTGAAGGTGTGAAATCCGGCACTGTTTTAACAAAAGAAGTGTTGGAAGGTATTGCTAACTATAACTTACGTAAAGTGGTTGTTCAAGATGATAAGATTATGAGTCAGGTTGAACAGATGGTTGAAACCTTAATTAAGGCCGAAAAAGAATTGCAAGCCAAATTTGAAAATCGTGTTGAAAAGTTGCAACGCGGTGATGAAATGATGGCTGGCGAATTGAAAAAAGTGAAGGTCTTTATTGCGACGAAACGGAAATTGCAGCCGGGTGATAAAATGGCCGGTCGTCACGGAAACAAGGGTGTGGTTTCACGCGTGTTGCCGGTGGAAGATATGCCATACACGGAAGATGGAACGCCAATGGATATCGTGTTGAATCCTTTGGGTGTGCCGTCTCGTATGAACGTGGGACAAATTTTGGAAACGCACTTAGGGTATGCCTGTCATGAATTAGGTCAACAAATCGGAAAAATTGTTGATGAAATTAAAGCAAAACATGCTAAAGCCGATGATTTGCGTGCTAAATTAAAAGAAGTGTATGGTGAAAAAGAATATAATAAAAAAATTGCTCAGATGAAAGATGCTGAAATGATTGCAATGAGTGAAAATTTACGCTCGGGTGTCCCTGTTGCAACACCGGTTTTTGACGGAGCTCATCAAGATGACATCAAAAACATGTTGGAAATGGCTGGGTTGTCTACATCCGGACAGGTCACGTTATATGATGGATTGACGGGTGAGCCGTTTGATCGGCCGGTGACAATCGGTTATATCTATATGTTGAAGTTGCATCACTTGGTGGATGAAAAAATTCATGCGCGGTCTGTCGGACCGTACAGTTTGGTCACGCAACAACCGCTCGGCGGTAAGGCGCAATTCGGTGGTCAGCGTTTCGGTGAAATGGAAGTGTGGGCTTTGGAAGCTTATGGTGCCGCTTATACATTGCAAGAAATGCTCACGATTAAATCCGATGACGTGTCGGGGCGTATCAAAGCCTATGAAACGATTATTCGGGGTGATAATAATTTTGAAACCGGTATTCCGGAATCATTCAACGTGTTAGTCAAGGAAATGCGTTCTTTAGGCTTGGATGTTGAACTGAATCAAAACGATACAAACAACTAATTTGGAGGGAAGAAAATTATGAATGATATTGTAAAAACATTAAATCCGACGGTTGCTCCTCAAACATTTGATGATATTCGGATTTCCATTGCTTCCCCCGAAAAGATTCGCTCTTGGTCTTTTGGTGAAGTGACACGTCCCGAAACCATTAACTATCGGACATTTAAGCCTGAAAAAGACGGTTTATTCTGTGCACGGATTTTCGGTCCGATTAAGGATTATGAATGTTTGTGCGGTAAATATAAACGCATGAAATATCGAGGTATTACTTGCGAAAAGTGTGGCGTGGAAGTGATTTTATCCAAAGTGCGGCGTGAACGCATGGGTCATATTGAATTGGCCGCGCCGGTGACGCATATTTGGTTCTTAAAATCCTTGCCGTCCCGTATCGGCACATTATTGGATATGATGTTGAAAAATTTGGAATCCGTATTGTATTTTGAAAAGTATATTGTGATTGAACCGGGTTTAACATCATTAAAGTTGCATGATTTATTAACGGAAGAACAATATCAAGCTGCTTTGGAAGAATTTGGGGAAGATTCATTCCGTGTAGGCATTGGGGCCGAAGCGATTAAAGAAATGTTATCTCAAATTGATTTGTCTGCAGAAGTAGCTAAAATGCGGGCTGAATTAATCGGCACTACATCAGATATGAAACGCAAAAAAATTGTGAAGCGTTTAAAGTTGATGGAATCCTTGTTGGAATCCGGCTCTCGTCCGGAATGGATGGTGTTGGATGTGTTGCCGGTGATTCCGCCGGATTTACGTCCGTTGGTTCCGTTGGATGGTGGTCGGTTCGCAACATCTGATTTGAACGATTTATATCGTCGGGTTATTAACCGGAACAATCGTTTGAAACGTTTATTGGAATTACGTGCGCCGGAAATTATTATTCGCAATGAAAAACGAATGTTGCAAGAATCTGTTGACGCCTTATTTGACAATGGTCGTCG
>CALXUD010000012.1 GCA_944391585.1 uncultured Alphaproteobacteria bacterium
ATTTTTCAATGTATTTTTTTCTTATTGTTATTTTTTCTTAACTATGATATAAAAACATTTAGAGAATCGTTTTTTGAGATAAATTTAATTTTTTTAATTATTTATAAATTTATTTAAAAAGGAGAAATATCTGAAATGAAAAAAAAATTGGAATTGGGTCGCTCTATGGTTGAAATGTTAGGTGTTTTAGCAATTATTGGAGTTTTGTCTGTGGGAGGAATTGCTGGCTATAGATATGCAATGGATAAACATGTGGCAAATGAAATTTTAAATAGCTATGAAATCGGAATTATGGATATGATTGGACGAGATTTAAAAGATGGCCAAGAAACATGTTATAACAATTATCTGTGTTTTTATGAATTTGATACAGGGGTAACAATATTATTTGAAAATAGTGAAGATTCTAAGCTTGAATTAGCAATGAAATCCTCTAATAATATAAAAAAAATTGTTTTACAAAATATTGATTTATTACAACTTCTTAATGTTTTAAAAGGTCGCTATTTAGGAGAAATCCCTGACTCTCCGCCAGGAATGACAATTTATCCATATTGTTCAAGAATTAATATTGCTTTAGAAAATTTTGGAAGTATAGATACAGACATTAATAATACAGAAGTTATAAAAGATTATTTGGATTCAAATTTAAAAAACATTTCTAATAGAGAAGACGCATCCTTACCAAGTGTTACTTTTACATGTATCCGTTTTTCTTTTAATTAATATTGCCGCATTAATCCAACTAATTGACCTTGAATTTCAATACGATCAGCGGAAAAAATACGCGTTTCGTAAGCTGGATTTTCTGGTTGCAGTGCAACATTAGAACCTTTTGCATAAAAACGTTTTAATGTAACTTCATATCCATCTACTAAAGCAACAACTATTGTTCCATTTGAAGCTGTTTTACAGCGACGGATGATAACTGTATCGCCATCCATGATGCCGGCATTTTTCATGGAATCGCCTTCAACCGTTAAGGCATAGTGTTCCCCTGAACCAATCATTTGAGTCGGTATACAAATTGTGTTCGTCGTATCAGCTACTGCTTCAATCGGAACGCCAGCAGCAATTTTTCCATAAAGCGGGATTTCAATTACATTATCATTGGCGATGTTAATTGGTTGAATAAGAGGTTTTTTTTCTTCAGGTAAAGCGATAACTTCTAAAGAACGGGCTTTATTTGGTAAATGGCGGAGGAATTTTTTTTGCTCCAATTCTTGAATTAAGCGATGAATTCCGGATTTTGATTTAAGGTTCATAAAAGATTTCATTTCTTCAAAAGAAGGTGAAATGCCTTTTTCTTTAATACGTTGATAAATAAAAAAAAGTAAATCATGTTGTTTTTGTGTAAGCATTATTATCTCCGTTCTTGTTTTGTTCTTATACTAACAGTTGTATTTTGGGGTTGTCAAGGATTATTTTAAAAGAAAAAGGAAATAAGTTGACAAAAAAATGCTTGTATGTTATATTCATCTTATGAAGAAAAATAGAACAGATGTGTCTTTTACAGTCCCAAAATGTCATTTTCATTTTATTGCTTCATCGGATATTGAAGCGCAAAAAGCGTGCATTAGCTTAAAACAAAAATATGGTTCGGACTCTTTTTCAAGAGCCACTACGGTTATTGTTTTAGGAGGAGACGGTACTTTATTAACAACATTAAGAAAAATCAGTTTATACTATAAAAAGAACCAATTTGCTCCGATTAAAACAGTATATGGTATGAATTTTGGAACATTAGGTGCTTGGATGAATCCATATAAGTTGGAGCATTTACCAGAGCGGATTAATTGTGCTCAGACATTTATTTTTAAACCTCTTTCAGTCCAAATTGAACGAGAAAATAAAGATATTTTAGAAGATGTTGCCTTTAATGAGGTAACGATGTCTCGTTCTTCCACACAAGTCCCAAAAATTCAAATTTCCGTAAATGAAAAATGTGTTGAAACAATTAAAGGGGATACGATTATTTGTTCAACGCCGCAAGGGAGTCGAGCTTACTATTCAGCAGCTGGGGGCAGTATTATTCCAATGGATTCACACTTATTGGGATTACAATCAGTTTGCGCCTATCAACCAAAAGATAATGTTTTAAAACCTTATCATTTTAATCAATTAATTCCGGATAATGTGTCTGTTTCTTTTAAAAACATCAGTACTGATAAACATAGACTTGTCCAAGTCAGTTGCGATCGTCGAGTATTTAAGCATGTTATAGCTGCACGCATTCGTCAGAATAACACTTTATCAGTTTTAGTAATGAAAGAGAAGCAAAATCAAATATATTAAAACTTTAATATAATCATATAATATTTTGATTTATATAAATATTTTTTGTAATTTTAAAAAAACAGCTTGACATTTCTTTTTCTTCTTCATATATCTAGGCGAGTTATGAAAAAGGTGGGGATTTATTTCTTTTTTTGTTTCTTTTTATGGACTTTTTCTGTTCAAGCTGCGGAAGAAAATTTTTGGTCTGATTGGAAAGAAAATGTTTTTAAAACATGGCATTCCAGAAAGTTTGAATTGTATGTTCCAATCAATACATGGCATAATCGTTTAACATACGATCACGACAAAATTAAAGAGTATAATGAACGACCATGGGGTATTGGTTTTGGGAATTATTATATTGATGAAAATAAAAATCAACATTCATTTTATGCTATGGCTTTTAAAGATTCTCATAATGATTGGGAACCAATTGTTGGCTATGCGTGGCAAAAAAATTGGTATTTGGATCAAAAAGAAAATTGGGTTATTTCATTGGGATACACATTGGGTGTTACAATGCGTTCAGATTATGATTGGATTCCGATTCCTGTCCCTTTACCGATTGCAAGCATAGAATATCGACGTTTCGCAGTACAATCTACTTATATTCCCGGTTTTGGTGATAATACAGGCAATGTTCTATTTACTTGGTTAAAATGGAAATTTTAATTATCTGGTATGCATTTTTTCCGATTTTATGAGATGAGAAATTAAAGAAGATTTTGTGAGATTTTCTTTTTGGGTTTGTTTTTCTTCTCTTTCTTTTAACACACTAATATATTGATCAGATTTGTCCAAACTATATTTAGCAGTTATCATTAGGCAAGCGGAAATCGGAACAAATGAAAAAATAGATAATGCTTTCGCCGAAAAACTGGAAAATTGATTAGAAATGGCTAGTCCAGCAACGGGGCCAATTAAAAATGTCCAAGGAACAAAACAAGTTGGCGTGTATAAAAATAGCTTATTCATTCGTGTCATTTTTTTTTGAATTTCGCAATTTTGTTCTATTTCTTGACTATATTTTTTCAAAAGTTCTTTTTCTGTCATTTTTCTATTCGTATTCACGATATTTAAAAAATTTAAATAAATAGTTTAATTTTGATAATATTTTGTCTTTTATCAAAGGCTTTTTTAGTTTTTTTATGATCATTTCTTGAGAAGAAGGAGGCAAGGTTAAATACATTTTGGCATATATTTTGGCATATTTCATTCTTTTATTTAATTGAATATCACGAAGAGTCATATCAATTTTATGTGTATATACCCAAGAATATCCGATTATTTGATTAGGATAAAAAATACGCATAATTTCTATTTGAATTCCAAATAATCCATGTTCTCCTTCTTTTTCCAAATAATTTGCTAAATTTGAACGTTGATTAAAAGAATAGGCATACATTTTCTTTAAGAAAGAATGCATCATATATTTTTCTTTTGTACTTAGTGGATGAGCTAAGTTATCGTTCATTAAAAGGCTCCTATTTTAAGAGCAATTTTATTATAAAATAAGGAAATTATCAATAAAATTTTGTACAAAAATGCGAAATGGTGGGTGCGACAGGGATTGAACCTGTGACCCCTACCGTGTGAAGGTAATGCTCTCCCGCTGAGCTACGCACCCAAGTTCAATGAGTGGATTTATACGCATTTTTATTCATTTTGTCAACATAAAAAACTATTTTTATGACAAAAAAATGAAAAAAAAGCTTTTCCATTGACACACAAAGGTCTTTTAGGGTAAAAAAGCTCAAAAAGGATATATTATGCAAAAAATTATTTCTGTTGAAAAAGCGGCTTCGTTAATTCATTCTGGTGACTCTGTGATGGTAGGAGGCTTCTTAAAATGTGGAACACCGACCTGTATTATTGATCAATTGTTAAAAAATGAGATAAAAGATTTGACTTTGATTGCAAATGACACTTCTTTCCCGGATTCTGATAGAGGAAAGCTTATTACGGCTAAGGCTGTTAAAAAAGCAATTGTAACACATATTGGTATGAATCCCGAAACCGGACGACAAATGCATACCGGAGAATTGGATGTTGAATTGGTACCACAAGGGACATTAGCTGAACGTATTCGGGCAGGGGGAGCAGGTCTGGGTGGTATTTTAACACCAACAGGTGTTGGAACGGTTGTTCAAGATAAAAAAGATTTAATTGTAGTTGACGGAAAAGAGTATTTGTTGGAAAAACCGTTGCGTGCCGATGTGGCATTGATTTATGGTTCTAAAGTTGACAAATATGGAAATGTTTCTTTTTTTGGAACGACGCGTAATTTTAACACTGTGATGGCAATGGCGGCTGATGTTGTTATTGTTGAAGCGGATAGCTATTCTGAGACTCCCTTGAATCCAAATGAAGTGGTTATTCCAGGCGTATTTATCAATTATATTGTACAGGCTGAAAATGGAACTGAGTAAAGAAAAAATTCGAGAAGTGATTGCGCGTCGAGTTGCTTTAGAATTTAAAGATGGAGATGTGATCACATTAGGGATTGGGCTACCAACTGAAGCGGCAAACTATATTCCGCCAGATGTGCATGTTATTTTACAATCCGAAAATGGAATTATGGGGGTTGGACCAATGGCAAACTCGGAAAATGCGGATACACGTATTACGAATGCCGGTGGTAAATTGGTTACAATGTTACCCGGAGGCTGTTATTTTGATTCTTTGATGTCTTTTCATATGATTCGAGGTGGCCATATCAATAAAACGGTTTTAGGTGGTCTTGAAGTGGATGAATTAGGAAATCTGGCGAATTGGGTTGTCCCTGGTAAAATGGTCCCCGGAATGGGTGGCGCTATGGATTTGGTTGTGGGTGCTCAAAAAGTAATTATTGCAATGGAGCATACTTCGCATGGGAAATCAAAATTATTGAAAAAATGTACATTGCCCTTAACCGCAGAAAAAGAAGTTGATTTAATTATTACTGAAAAAGGAGTGATTGAAGTTACACCGAAAGGTTTTCTGTTAAAAGAAATCAGTCCTTATTCTTCATTAGAAGATATTATAACTTCAACAGATGCAGATTTAATTATTCCAGATTATTTAAAATAAAAAATACCGACTTTAAAAGCCGGTATTTTTTTATTGGCTCTGGCGGTAGGATTCGAACCTACGACCAATCGGTTAACAGCCGATTGCTCTACCGCTGAGCTACGCCAGATCAGCAATGAGAGCTTTATATACAAAATTTAAATGAATTGCAAGTACTTTTTTAAATTTTGTAACTTTTTTTTGGAGGCCGGTACCGGAATCGAACCAGTATAAAAGGATTTGCAGTCCTCTGCATAAGCCATTCTGCCAACCGGCCTTAAAAAAGTATTCCTCTTTTACACGTATTTTTTGTATTCGTCAAGTAAAAATTGTAAAAAGAAGAAAAAAAATAAAATGCTTGAAAATTATTTTAAAATGAAATATCTTTTAACCATTATAAATAAGAATGAGGATAAAAATGAAAAAAATTTCACTG
The DNA here is from genome assembly GCA_944391585.1 of uncultured Alphaproteobacteria bacterium. Classification (GTDB taxonomy): domain Bacteria; phylum Pseudomonadota; class Alphaproteobacteria; order CAAHEQ01; family UBA3637; genus CALXUD01. Next base: position 5,762 of record CALXUD010000012.1, read on the forward strand.
TTTGCATTGATGATTTGTTCCATTCCGACTTTAGTAAGAGCCGAAACATTAAATGATGTTTTAGCGTTTACATATGAAAATAACCCAACCATTATGGCAGAACGAACAAATTTAAAAGCAACAGATGAAGGAGTTGCTAAAGCTAAATCGGGTTATCGACCGACAATTATGGCTGAAGGGAGCATAGGACGTTCTCATAATAAATTAGAATACGATAATATTTTAGGGGATGCAACTTATAATCAAACACCAACGAATTTATCCGTTTCTGTGGTTCAGCCGATTTTTTCCGGATTAAGTACTTATCAAACTGTTCGTATGGCAAAAAGTCAAGTAATGGCTGGCCGTTCTAATTTATTAGATACAGAACAAACAGTATTCCTAGATGCTATCGGTGCTTATATGGATGTTATTCGGGATCAAGCTGTTTTGGACTTGCAGATCAATAACGAAAAAGTTTTAAAAAAACATTTAGAATCTTATAAAAAGAAATTTCGGGTTGGGGAATTGACACGAACTGATATTGCTCAGTCTGAAGCACGTTTATCCGGAGCGATTGCCGATCGTATTGCCGCAGAAGGACAATTACAGGTTTCAAAAGCAAATTATCGTGATATTATCGGACAAGAACCAATTGATTTAAAAGATGTGGTAAATTTTGAACAAGGATTGCCTCAATCTTTAGATGAAGCTTTAACTCTTTCGTTAACAGAAAATCCAAAAATTAAAGCAGCTGAACACATGCAAATGGCTTCTAAATATGATGTAAAAGCTAAACAAGGGGCATTATCCCCAAGCGTTGATTTATCGGCGGCGGCTGGAAGACAAACGAAAAGTACAACTGTTGATAAAAACGATTATTGGCAAGTTGAAGCTAATTTATCCGTTCCGTTATATCAATCAGGAGCAGAATATGCAGATGTAAGAGCTTCAAAACAAATTGCTAATCAGTATAGAATTTTATTAGAGAAAACACGTCGTGCGGTTCGGGCGGATACAACATCTGCTTGGGAAAGTTATAATGCGACAAAAGCTCAGATAAAATCCATTCAAGATCAGATTAAAGCGTCTAAAACGGCTTTAGACGGCGTTATTCGTGAAGCCGATGTTGGTCAAAGAACGGTTTTAGATGTTTTAGATGCGGAACAAGAGCATTTAGATAATCAAGTTCAACTTGTTCAAGCTCATCGGGAAGAGGTTATTTCTGCCTACAGATTACTTTCGGCTCTTGGAAAGTTGACACCAAAGGGATTAGGATTAACTGTTGATCAATACGATCCGACAATTTATTATAATGATGTTGTTAATAAATGGATTGGTTGGGGAATTGACGATTAAAAATAGAGGATAAAATGCAAGAAGAGCCTTCAATGGATGATATTCTTTCCTCTATTCGCAAGATGCTTTCTGGCGAACATCGGAAAGAAAATAAAAGAACCCAAGAGCCGCTTTTAGATAAGAGTGAAAAAAAAGATTCTGTTCAACCGGAAGTTTTTGAAACCTCTGAATTAGGGGATACTGAAGAGCCATTTTTGCTCACACCTGCCATGCGTGTAGATCAAAAGGAATTTTCTGAAACATCTCCTATTTTGGAATCAGAACCGGTTATTTTAGAAAAAGAAATTTCAACACAAATCATAGAACCACTTGAAAAAGAAAAAGCAGATGATTTAACTCAGGTTTTAAAAAAGGAAATAAAAACCGATAGTGAAATAGAGAAGGACATTAAACCTTTTATTCAAAATTGGTTAGATGAAAATTTACCGGATATTGTTGAAAAAGTCGTTCGAGAAGAAGTCGGACGCGTTCTCGCGCGCGTTCTGAAATAATCTTTAAAAATTTTACAAAAACACTTTAAAAATCAATCAAAATATGGTATAGACAAAAACAATTATTTGCGTATACCGAATTAAGGGGAATTAAAATGTTAGAAAAGAATTTCAACCATCAGGAAAAAGAAAAACAAATTTATCAAAAATGGGAACAAATGGAGCTTTTTAAAGCACATCCAGAATCAAATAAACCACCTTTTTGTATTGTTATTCCTCCCCCAAATGTAACCGGTGTTTTACACATGGGGCATGCCTTAGATGATTCTTTACAAGATGTGTTATGTCGATATAAACGGATGCAAGGATTTGATGTTCTTTGGCAACCTGGGACAGATCACGCCGGTATTGCAACACAAATTGTTGTAGAAAAAATGCTGGCAAAAGAAGGCATTTCTCGTCATGATTTAGGCCGTGAAAAATTTGTGGAACGTGTTTGGGAATGGAAAAATCAATCCGGGGGACAAATTATCAATCAATTAAAAGCACTAGGAGCTAGTTGTGATTGGTCTCGTGAACGTTTTACAATGGATGAGGGACTTTCTGCCGCTGTTCGTAAAATCTTTGTAAAAATGTATAAAGATGGTTTAATTTATAAAGATAAGCGATTAGTAAATTGGGATTCTAAATTACAAACAGCTGTTTCAGATTTAGAGGTTATCCAAAAAGAAGCTATTGGGAAAATGTGGTATATGAATTATCCTGTAGAGGGAACTACAAATCAATTTATTACAGTTGCCACAACACGTCCGGAAACATTTTTCGGAGATACGGCGGTCGCTGTTTCTGATAAAGATGAACGTTATAAGGATTTAATTGGTAAAAATGTGATTTTACCGATTATTAACCGAGCAATCCCAATTATTGCAGATGAACATGCCGATCCAGAAAAAGGAACTGGTGCTGTGAAAATTACACCAGCACATGATTTTAATGATTTTGAAGTTGGTAAACGTCATCATCTTGAAATGATTAATATTTTAGATACTTATGGCCGTTTAAATGAAAATGTACCAGAAGAATTTCAAGGAATGGATCCTTTAACAGCACGTCCTTTAGTATTAGCTAAAATTAAAGAATTGGGCTTATATGTTAAGGAAGAAGATAATCCGATGACTATTCCATATGGAGAACGAACGGGTGTTATTATTGAGCCATATTTAACCGATCAATGGTTTGTAGATACACGAGAAATTGGTCGAAAAGCTTTGGAAGCCGTTGAAAATGGATCTGTGAAAATGTATCCGGAAAATATGAAAAATACTTATTATGAATGGATGCGAAATTTACAACCGTGGTGTATTTCACGTCAATTATGGTGGGGACATCAAGTGCCGGTTTGGTATGGACCGGATGGGAAAATTTTCTGCGAAGAAACAGAAGAAGAGGCTTATGCAAAAGCACAAGAATTTTATGGAAAAGATATTTCTTTAACAAGAGATACCGATGTTTTAGATACTTGGTTTTCCTCGGGTTTATGGGCCTTTTCAACCTTAGGCTGGCCTGAAGAAACAATTTATTTAAAAAAATATTATCCAACATCTGTTTTAATTACAGGGTTTGATATTATCTTTTTCTGGGTGGCACGAATGATGATGATGTCATTATATGCAATGAAAGAAATTCCTTTTAAAGAAGTTTGTTTCCATGGATTGGTACGTGATGAAAAAGGCCAAAAGATGAGTAAATCTAAAAATAACGGAATTGATCCGTTAGTTATGATTGAAAAATATGGGGCTGATGCATTACGAATGGCTTTATTAGTTCAGGCGGGAACGGGACGAGATGTGTTAATAGGAGACTCTCGTGTTGAAACATATCGGAATTTCGCAACAAAAATTTGGAATGCGGCTAAATTCACACAACTGAATAATTGTGTAGTTGATCCAGCCTTTAATCCAAAATCTGTTCAATTACCATTAAATAAATGGTTGATTAGTAAAGTAGCTAAAACCGCTGATTCTATTTCTAAATCTATTGAAGAATATCAATTTAATGATGCTTCTAATACTGTATATCACTTTGCTTGGGGAACATTCTGCGATTGGTATTTGGAATTAACAAAACCAATTTTAAACGGATCAGATACTCGTGCCGCAGACGAAACTCGTAAAACGACAGCTTGGGCATTAGATCAAATTTTAAAAATGATGCATCCGTTTATGCCATTCATTACAGAAGAAATTTGGGCCAACACAGCAGAACGTTCTGAAATGTTAATGGCAACAAGCTGGCCAAAATATATGGATTGTGTTGATGAAGTGGCCGAGAAACAAATTGACTTTTTAATCGGAATGATTTCGTCTATTCGCTCAGTTCGAGTAGAAATGAATGTGCCTCCATCTATTAAGGCTCAATTATTGATTAAAGACGCTCAAGAAAATGAAGCTGATTTAATTCGCTCCAATCAAATATTACTCAGCCAATTAGCGCGTTTGGAAAGCATTGATTTTGTGAATGAATCCCCTAAAGGTTCGGTTCAGAAAATTTTTGGAACAATTACATTGGCTTTGCCATTGGCAGGTTTGATTGACGTGGCGGCTGAAAAGGAGCGTTTAATGAAAGAACGGGAAAAATTAGCCTCTTATTTGAAAGGATTAGATGCAAAATTGTCCAATGAAGCGTTTGTTTCAAAAGCGCCGGCTAATATTATTGCGGATCAGCGTCAAAAACAAGCTGAAACGCGCTCTTCGATTGAAAAAATTGATGAGGCCTATAATCGCTTAGCTGATTTGTAAATCTAAATAAATAATTAGAAAGGGGTTGATTTTCAGCCTCTTTTTAATGTTTTGTTCGTGCTAAAGTTAAAACATAAACTTTCTGGGCACCACTTTTCAATAAAACTTTAGCGCATTCTGAAACAGTAGAGCCTGTTGTCAAAACATCATCAATCAGCAAAATTCTTTTATCTTGAATCAAATGAGGATTTTTAACACGAAAAGCTTTTTTCATATTTTTGGCTCGTTCACTTGCTTTCAGGTGTTCTTGAGATTTTGTATGACGAACTCGAATTAAGGAATCTGGGAGATAGGGTTTCTGATGTATATGAGCTAATTTTTGGGCCAAAAGAGCAGCTTGATTATATTTACGTTTCATAAGGCGTAACCGATGCAACGGAACTGGAATAATAATATCCGTTTCCGATAAAAGTTCTTTTCCAGCTTGGCTTAATAAATTAACCAACAAGGGAAGGTGTTCTGTTTTATCAGCATGTTTAAAGGATAAAATTAACTGTTTTGAAAAATCATCATATATGAAAGCTGAGCGTGCCCGATGATAAACGGGCTTTTTCTTTAAGCAATCGCCACAGAGATTTTTCCCAAACGTTTTAATATAAAACGGTCGTCCGCAAATAGAACAATAAGGTTTTGAAATAAAATGAATTTTTTTATAACAATCGGCACAGAGGGCATTTGCTTCTAAAATATTTTTTTTACAAATTGGACAAAGAGGTGGCAGAATGAAATTTAAAATCCACATAAATGTTTGCTTAAAAAAGTTCATTTTACTTGTTATCCTTTGATTTATAGAGTATATACTTTTTTATTGAAAGGGCAATTAAAATGACGGAAAATTTATTAAAAAGAGAAAATGGGGCATATATCAGTTATGAATATATTTTAGGGAAAAAGGAATTAACCCTTGTTTATCTGCACGGATTTCAATCTTCTAAGAAATCAGAAAAAACAAATACAATAAAGAAAGTTGCATTAGAACAAAAAGTAAACTACTTATCGTTGGATTATACGGGACACGGAGATTCATCAGGGCAGGCGATTGATTTTCGGATTGGACAATGTTTAGAAGATGCTTTATTTGTCATTCAAAAAATTGTAAAAACACCAATGATTTTGATTGGCAGTTCGTTAGGTGGATGGATTGCTTTTTTAATCGCCGAAAAATTAAAATCAACCATAAAAGGTGTCATTGGAATGGCTCCTGCCGTTGACTTCATGGCGGATATGTGGACACACCTTTTAACAGATGAAATTCGATCAGATTTAAAAGCAGGCAAAATTATTGGTCCAAATGAACAAACTGCAAATGCGCCTTGGTCCTATGATATGTTTAAAGAAGCTGAAAAACACTTACTTTTAAAAAAAAGTATTTCTTATGATGGAAATGTTGTTCTAATTCATGGTGATTCGGATAAAACGATTCCCTATCAAAAAAGTTTTCAAATAAAAGACGCCTTGACAAGTCGAGAGGTCATTATCCATATTTTAAAAGGGTATGGACATATTCTTACCGATGAAAAATGCATGCAGTTATTGTCTATTGAATTAAAACGTCTGATACAGGAGAAAAATAATGACATCGTTAACGCAAAAAACGTTTAGATTATTCTTTTTATTACTTTTAACAAATGCAGTCGGTTACTTAGGAGGAAGCGTGATGAATGAGGACACAATGAATTGGTATAATATGCTCATTCAAGCACCATTAACACCTCCATCTATTGTTTTCATATTAATTTGGCCGATTTTATATGTCTTAATGTCAATTTCGGCATTTCTAGTTTGGGGAAAAGCCTCTCCTCGTTATTTTTGTTTACAATTAGTTGCAAACGGTTTATGGCCGATGGCGTTTTTTTATTTCCGCTCACCATTTGCAGCCCTCATTATTTTAATTGCAATGATTGCCTTTATTGTATTAACAATTCGTGATTTTTATAAGGCTTCTCATTTGGCAGGATGGTTGTTTTTGCCGCTTTTAATTTGGAGCTTTTTTGCCTTATATTTAAATGGTTTTATTGTTTTGATGAATTAGGCATTTGATAGTAGTCAAATTGAACATCCAACCAATCATAATGATCAACATTATTGACTGTTTTAACTGTTGCGTTAACAGGATTCGGTTGACGAGCAACGAAACGTTCTGCTGTTTTAGGAGGGGTTATTTTATCTTTTTTGCCGACATAATGAATTTGTGGTTTAACTGAGAGCTGATTTTTTTCATCAGCCGGATTTAATGATTTTTTGAAAGATGTCCCTCGGTTATTTTGAACATAGGCATTGGTATCCAAAATACCGGCAATGGTAATAACGCGTGTTGTTTGAGGAATTCGTGTTGCCAGCAATAAAGCCAAAGTAGCTCCGCCATCATATCCGACAAATTCAACGCTGGGTGCCCGATATCGACGCATCAATTGGATAGTGGCATTCTTCATTTCACTTACGATTTCAGCATTGAATTGACCATCTTCCCAAATAATGGAATGATCACAAACGTCATCATCGGAAAATTGACAAGGACGCGCAAGATAAATCACATTTTGATAGGGATCTTTTTCAGCTAAAGCTAAAGCAATTGCTTGTTTAGGATTAGGATTTCCGTTTCCTTCAATATAAATGCGCAGCGGTTCTCCCATTTTGATATTTTTTTCAAAGCTGGTTAATGTAAAAAAATCTGTTTTAACAGGCATATAATAAAATCCTTCCGGTTCTTCGGGTCTGTTGGCACAAGCGGATAAAATTAAGCAAAAACCGAGAGCTAAAAGGATTTTTTTCATTTATTCAATCTCCATCAATGTTATATTTTGCAACCAAAGTAAATAAGTTTTTACCACTTTATCAGGAAATATATTTTTTATCAACTGTTTATATGTGCGCATTTGCGTTTTATAAACGGCTGGTACGGTGTCCGCACTTTTGGGGATATGTTGATTTGTTTTATAATCAATAACAAGAATCTCTTTTTCCCGAATCAACATCCGATCAATTTGGCCGGCAATAATTTGGCCATTTAATTGACCGATTAAAGGCACTTCTGCCAAAGAGTCTTTTGAAAAAAGTGGCATAAAATGGGGATCTTCCAATAATTGATATAATTGTTCCGGAATATCAATATCAGCCGGTTTTATTCGTTCGGCCACTGAACGACGCAAATCGGGCGATATTTCGGGCAGGTATTGCAATAGATAATGTAAAAAGGAACCACGTCGTAAAGCTAAAGCTTGATTTTCCGATAACGGCGAATCTTGGATTGGTTCTTCTGTATCCATTTTGGAAGGAGATAATGGTTTTGCGGGAAAAGATTCCGTTGGTGCGGGTTGGTAAAACCAATCTGGAATGGATATTTCAGAAGGCGTTGAAAAATAGTGTTGAGTGTTCTTTGGAGCTAATTTTTGGTTTGATTTTAAACGGATAATTCCATCTTCATCCGGTAGAAAGGGAAGGGAAGAGCAAATTAAATCATACCAATTTCCACTTTTTGGTTTAGTTTTATTTTCATAAGCAGCAATATATAGTCGATCACAGGCACGCGTAATGGCAACATACAAAAGTCGATGATGCTCTTCCATTTTGGATATTTGAAGCGTATCAAATAAGTCTTTTATCGTTGGAGTGCGATAATCAGCTTTTGCAACCCAAAGAGGTAAATGTTCTTTTGTAAAAATTAAATTCGGTTTTTTTGTTGATACAAAGCGTGTATCTGGCAAAAAGACAATATTTCCTTGTAATCCTTTGGAAGCATGAATCGTCATAATCCGGACAGCATTTAAGCTTTCCTGTTCTAAATCTCGTTTAATTTCAATTTTTTCAGCGCTAATCCAATGTAAAAACACTTCTAAAGAAGGCACATTATTTTGTTCAAAATTCATAACCAATGTTAAAAATTCATCCAATGCTTCAGCAGCTTCCATACCTAAACGGGATAAAAATTTTTGACGACCATTTAAAGGCCCTAATACATAGGCAAAAAATTCAAATGGAGCTGTTGTATCTGCTCGGTTTAGTAAATCGTTTAAAGTATTCGCTAAATCCGGCTTTTGACTTTGAACTTGTTCCCACAATGTATGATGAGAACGATGTGCGCATAAAAGATATAAATCATCTTCAGATAAATTGAAAAGCGGACTTTTTAACAAGCAAGCTAGGTTTAAATCATCATTCGGTAATAAGACGAAGCGCAATAGAGCAATTAAATCCTGAATCGCAATATGATCTGTTAAAATTAATCGATCTAATCCGCTGACGGGAATTGATTGTTCTTTTAAGCAGCGAATTAGCTCATCCATGAGTGGACCACGCCGTTGAACAAGAATCAAAATATCTTTAGGTTCAATTGGACGACCTTTAGATTCTAAAATTTCATTTTCATCCAACATTTTTTTTATGCGTAAAGCAATTTTTTGAGACAAACGAGTTATTGCAGATAAAGATTTTTCTGAACGAATTGGTAATTGCCATTCATCGACTTTTTTAGCTTCAGCCGGTTCTGGCGGCCAAATTTCAACTAAACCGGCCATTTCTTTTCGGAAAGCCAAATGAGTTGCTTTTTCTGAAACATTTAAAATCCCTTGAGCAGCTGTCTTATTTTGCAATAGGTAATTAACCATATCTAAAATAGGTTGCACTGAACGATAAGAGATGTTAAGAGGTACATTTCGAAAAATGTTTTGTGAATCAATAACACGTTTTTCAAAAAACAACCGCATCCTTTCAAATTCTGTCGGATCTGCACCCTGAAAACTATAAATAGATTGCTTTTTATCACCAACGGCAAAAATAGTTCTGAGTGTATCCGAGCGTCCTTCTCCTGCAAAAAATTCTTCTGCCAGCATACGGATAATTGCCCATTGATTAGGATTCGTATCTTGAGATTCATCTACTAAAATATGATCTATTCCACCATCTAATTTGAATAATACCCAAGCAGACATGAAAGATTTTTCCAATAATTCTTTTGTATAAAAAATCAAATCATCGTAATCCAATAAGGATTGAGTTTGCTTTTGAATTTGATAAACAGTTAAAATTTCAAATACGATATGCAATAGTGATTGAGTCAACTGGATATTTTTAAAATGAAAGAGCTTTAAAGATGTTTCTAAAACCTGTTGAGCCGTTGGATCATCCAGATATTTTTTAAAAATTTCTTTTTTATTCTTTTTTAAATAGAGATTCATTAAAAGAGGGAACTCTTCCAAAGTAAAATTCTCTAAAATAACATCATTTTCAGTATTATAATCATATATATTAAATTTTTTCTTTAATTTATAAAACACACTTTCCAGATTTGGATTTTCTTCTTTTAAACGCCATAAATCTCTGCGATTGGAAAGGATATTTTTAAGTAATTCTTCCAATCCCTTTTCATTTAAATAACGAGATAAAATACTGAAATCCGCTTTTAAAGACAAATCTGACATAATTTGATCCAAAGCAGATTTTAAGATGTAGTTTGTTTGAGAATCATCAATAACTTCAAAATAGGGTGGAATACCCGCTTCCAATGGAAACCGTTTTAAAATGCTTTGACAAAAACCGTGAATTGTCATGATTTTCATGCCGCCTTTTGCTTCCAATGTTTTAGCAAATAATTGACGAGCTTTTTTGATTGTTTCAAGCTCCGGTTCTTCACCGGTTAGAGTAAAAATACTTTCTTTTAATGTATCTTCCGGAATAATAGCCCATGATTTTAAAGTGCTATTGATTCGGTTAGCCATCTCGGCTGCCGCTGTTTTCGTGAAAGTTAAACATAATAATTTTTCAGGGGCCCCATTTAAAAGAAGCAGATTTAACACTCGATCCGTTAATACTTTTGTTTTCCCTGACCCTGCAGAAGCGGATACCCAAACCGAAGCAGTTGGATCAGCAGCTTTTTGTTGGTCTTTATTTAATGTGTTCATTCGTCGTCTCCTTCATCATCAGCGTGTTTCCATTCCTGAATCCGAGCAAGATAAGCGTAATCATTATAATGGGGTATATGCGCCGGCAAAGGACAAGATTCATAAGCTGTTTTAGGATTATCAAATGTATCAATTAATAAAAGCAGTTTTTGTACCGCTTCTTGAGTTAATGTTTGGACAGTTGTTTTTTTATCTGAAGCGGCAATGGCTGAAGTGATCTGAGAGGCTCCTTCTTTTCCGGACATTTTCCAATAAGTAAGGGCTTGAACAGGTAGTGGAGAAATGTTTTCGAATCCCTTTTGAGAAAGAATATAAGCTTCCAGCGGCAATTGTGGTTCATAACCATATTTTATTTCTTTTGGTTTGGGCACTGTTCCTGTTTTATAATCAATGATTTCTATGGTTTGATTTTTCAAAACATCAATTCGATCCGCTCGGCATACTAACTCAAACGGAGCTCCTTTTGGTTGAAGAATAACTTGTCCAACTTGTTCTGTAATTGTTTTTTGAACAAATTTTAAACGATTTTCTTGCTGATTCACGAACCATTTGGCAATACGCTTTAATTGAGGTTCGTAAAAAGATAATTCTGTTTGGGTAAAGGGATATTTTTCTAAATGCATTTTAAACAGATTGGACAATAGTTGTTCATCTGTATTATTAGGATATTCTGAGACAAATTGATGTAATGCTTCATGCAAAGCCGAACCGAAGAACTGAGGTTTTTGATTTTCTCCCAAATCTTTTAAGGGTTTTAATTTTAAAATGTGTTTAGCATAAATGGAATAAGGATCACTCATCCATGTTTTTATTTCTGTTACGGATAAGCGACGCGGCCGATCTTGAACAGGTGGAGTGGGAGCAGGGCGTTTTAAAGTAATAAATTCGCTTGGTTGGTTAATTTTTTTTGCCAATAATGGTTGTTCAATCGGAAAAGATAATCCGCTTGCTTCTGCTACAGCCTCCATTCGGGATAAAAAGCGGGATGGAATAGTAGGGGTCCCATCTGCTTTTAAAGAACGCGTAATATAAACTTCCGGTGCACAAAAATTGTGTGCAAAATCTAAAGCGGATTCCGCGATTTTGGATTCCAAAGAAGGTAATCCTAATTTTTGTCGCATCGGTCGATTTAACCACGGACCGCTTTCGGGAATTAAGGGCCAAACACCATCATTTAATCCGCCTAAAACACAAACATCTGAATGAGAAAAACGTGATTCAATGGGACCTAAAATACTTAAGCGAGGATGTGTTCCATATTTTGGACGCACCTGAATTTGATTCATCAATAATTCTAATAAAATAGGATATTGAGCAGGCTCTATTTCCCCCAATAAACTGGCATTTGATTGTAATTCGGTTAAAAAAGTAAAAGCCGCTTCACCATCTTCATGATTCCATAAGCGTTCAGAACCGGATAGCAAATCTGATTGCGCTAATTGTTCAGCTAATGCAATATGTTCTTTTAAAAATGTTTCAAAAGGAGTTAATAAATTATTTTGGAATAAATTTTTGAATTTTTCCAGCTGAGCGGAAATTTTTAAAGAAATATCTAATTTCTCCCCTTTTTGACGAGCTGTTTTTTCAGCTTGTTTAACTAAAATATGTAATTGTGAAGGCGATCCCCCATCAGCAGATAAAGGATGTTTTAATAAAGCGACCAAATGGGGATCATCTGGATGGAGGGCAAATGTTGCCAACAACATTAAAAAAATGCCAACCTGTGTTTTTAAAAGAGGTTTACCGGCCGTATCATTTAATAAGATTCCCCATCGACGCATTTCAACAATAACACGTCTGGCTAAAGTTCTATCTGTTGTGATTAAAGCTGCTGTTTTTTCAGGGGTTTCCAATGTTTGGCGTAAAATCAAAGCAATTGTTAAAGCTTCTTGATCAGGATTTTCACATTCAATCCGATGAATGTTTTGAAGTGTTTTTTTGTCAAATGGAGAAAGCATTCGCCAGGCATCGGAATCTTCTGCCGGACGCAATGACTCCGTGATGAAACATTCTGTCGGTAATCGAACCGGAGAATAAGAAGACACCTGTTGAAAGTCAATTTTTAAAAAATCTAATAATTTTTTGAAACTATATTGGAAATAATCATCTCCAGCCTTTTCATAAGTTGCCTGGCTAACCTGTTTTTCTAAACCATTTAAAAAAATAACCCCCTTTGGCAAGTGCTGAACAACATCTAATAAGCGACAAACGGCAGGAATATTACCATTAAATCCAGCCATAATAATCATGTGTTTAGGAGGATTCTGTTGCCACTTTTGCGTGTAATAATTAATTAAACGGATATTATGATCCACTTTATCAATCAGATTTTTTTCTTTTAAAATCATTGGCCATGCTTTGGTAATGATATCTAGAAAAATGAGGGTTTCGTTCCAATGTTCCGCAAATTTTTTTTCCGGCACTAAATCCGATAAGCGATTTGGATTAATTTCAAATTGATAAAATTCATCCAAAATATCAGTTAATGAAAGAGCCATTTTTAAAGCTTGATCCATACCGGATACATTAGGTTTTTTTGCACATAATTGGGCTAATAAAAACAACCGATGATTAGCTTGAATGACTGGTGGTGTATTTTGCTCTAAACCATCTAACTCATAAAGAGGCATTAATTTTGGCAAAAGCGTTGCTTGTGCATTTTGCTTTTGGATAAAAGCCAAACGAATATTTTGACAAGCGCGCTTGTTCGGTAATATAACCGTCATTTGGGCTAAATCAAAAGGATTTTGAGATTGCTTTAAAATAAAATCAACTAATTTCTCAGAAAAATTATCAGACAAGTTAATTGTGTATATCATATATTTTTTCCGTTTCTAAAATGGCTTCCGGTGTCCCAACATGGAACCAATTACCGTCAAAAATAATAAAACCCAGTCTTTGTTTTTTTTGAGCAATATCATATAAATCTCGAGAAGAAAAAGCTCCATTCGGTGTATTTTTAAAAATACGTGGATGCATAATTTGAATCCCTGTAAATAAATAAGGAGCATCCGTTTCTTCTGGCAAAATTCTTCTTAATTGATTGTTTTCAATAAAATAATTTCCTTTTTCTATATGTCCGAAAGCCTGATTTTTCGGGACAATAGATAATAAAATATCCATTTTTTCAGGATTCCAAACATTTTCTAAAGCATTTAAAAGCGGAATACTTGGTTCATCCCATAAAGGATCAGCATTACAAACAAAAAAACCGTTTTCCCCTTCAGGTAAAAGCAAGGGAAGAGCTTTTTTGACACCGCCACCTGTTTCCAAAGCAACCGTTTCATTGGAAAATAAAATGTTCGGGAATTGCTTTAAATAATCCCGAATCATGTCGCCTTTATAACATGTATTAACCACAATTTTCGATAAATTTAAACGTTGTATTTTATCCATTAAATGACCAATTAACGGTTTTTGATGAATTTCAATTAATGGCTTCGGCTTATTTTCAGTTAATTCACGCATCCGAATACCACGACCGGCTGCTAAAATCATACAAGCTCTTATTTTTAAAGGGTTATTCATGAATTTGAGGTACCTCTTTTCTGAAATTTTCCGGCACATATTGATCCAACCATTTTTTAAAAGCTATCATATCAGGATGAGCCAAATGTTTTTCCAATAATCCCCAAACAAATGGAATATATTTTAAATAACGTGGTTTCCCATCACGTACACATAACCGTACAAAAATCCCAATCACTTTTGTATGACGTTGTGCGGCAATGAGTGGCGCTAACTCAGGGTATAATGTTTGATATTCCGGGAAAGCTTTTAAATAGGTTTGAGTAACGCTTTTTTGAATTTCTAAAGGAACAGGACGACGGGCATCTTCAATTAAACTGACTAAATCATAAAAAACAGGGCCTAAGCGTGCATCTTGAAAATCTAAAACACCACATTGATTATCTGGGGTAATCATCAGATTATCCACATGGTAATCCAAAAGAACAAGTGTTTTATCAACAGATTGAATTTTTTGAATAATTTTTTCCCATATTTGATTAAAGTCAGATAAAGCTTGTTCTGATAAATCTGTGCCGACAACATATTTTATAAACCACAGAGGTAACAAAGAAACTTCAAACAGCATCTTTTCTAAATCATACGGTGGCAGAATGGATAAATCTGTCGGAACATTTTTTTGCATTTCAATCAATGTATTAACTGCTTTTTGATAGAGTTCTGATTCAGAAAAACCGTTTTGGATTAATTTTGTGAAGGTATTATCTCCAAAGTCTTCCAAGAGAACAAAACCATTTTTATAATCCGTAGCATATACTTTGGGAACACAAACACTTGATTTCTGAAGTATCTTATCAATTAAAACAAATTGTTCCGGATTTTCTGGTTTGGGCGCATCCATTAAAATTATGGTTTGATTATCTTTAAAAAGCCTATCATAATGCCGAAAAGAAGCATCGGCCGCCAATAAAACTCTTTGTGCATTTTCCCAACCATTTTTTTTAAGAAAGTTTTCCCTTTCTAGATCTCGTGTTAACATTTTAATCCTCTATTCTAATTATATGCTTTTCATCTTGAATATCTAAATATATATCAATATGTTTTGAGGGTAATAATTTTCCTATTTTATCGGGCCATTCTATTAAACAAATACCTTCATAAAACGCATCTTCAATCCCAATTTCATATGCCTCTTCTGGATTTTTTAATCGATAAAAATCAAAATGATAGAGTGTACCTTTTTGAGAATCATAAGATTGAACAAGCGTGAAAGTGGGGCTTGGGACTTCTGTTTGTTTTGTGCATAGTGTTTGTATAATCCCTTTACAAAAAACCGTTTTCCCAGCACCTAAAGAACCATGTAAAGCAACAATATCTCCTTTTTTAAGAGATCTAGAAAAATCTGCGGCATATTTTAATGTTTCTGATTCGCTTTTAGAAATAAATAAACTCATTTATAAACCTATAACATGATCAGATGAATCTAATTGACGAAAAGTCCATGGCGCCATAAATTTACCTTCCCATAATCCTTTTTTCTGTGCGCGAGCTTCATTCTCATAGGGTATATAAACTGAGGTTGATTCTCTATTTGCAACGGCCCAACCGGAAGAAACCATAACTGCACCAACATCATATTCCTCCATTTTACAAGTCGCAACATAATTATCCATTCCATCAGTTGCAACTAATGAACAAGTGAGTTCTTTATTAAAAATTAATTGTTTTAATTTATTTTTTGCAAGTTTTCCACAAGGATAAACCTTTCCTTGACGGTCAATGCATGTTTGATTTGTATCTGGCGAATCTATGGCATATAATTTAATAAAGTGATCTTTAATCCTAAATAAATATCCAGAAAAAACTTCTTTTACAATTCCATTTAATTGTATAGAATTCCCAATATTTCCTTCTTCATCAATAGAAATAGGAGATGGCAATGATTTAGAAGGAGGAATTGTCTTTTTCTTTAAAAAAGAAATTTTCGATTTAACTTTTTCCCATAGAGATTCTGTTGTTCCATTCATTGTTCCATTATCATACCAATTATAAGCTTGCTCTTTTTTATCATTTACCGTTTGAGATACCGAATTGGTAATTTCGGTTGTCTTGTTTAAAGCAATAGAGCAACCTTTAAACAAAGCTACCCCTAAAAAGAAAATAAGTATTGCAACTAAAATAACTTTAAAAACAATAACCCCAAACCCTAATAAGTTTTTAGCTAAAAAATAAAGAAGGAATAAAATAAATGCTAAAACAAATGCACCAATTAAGGTTGTTGTTGCAGAACCTGCCTGTAAACCAAAATATCCAAGGACAAGCGTTCCAATCAGCAAAGCCCATAATGTAATGCGTAAGGCCATTTTTCCCTCCATATTTTATTGTAAAACTTTAATTATTCTTTTTAACTGATTGATTTTTAATTTTTTCTCTATATAAATATGCAAAATCAATAGGGTTGATTTGTAAGGGGGGCAATCCACTTTCACGTGTTATATTTGCAATAATGGAACGAACATAAGGGAATAGTAAATGAGGAATTTCAATTAACAAAATCGGTTCAACTTGTTCTTTCGGTAAATTCAATGTTACCAAGCCGCCATATGTTAATTCACACAAAAAAAGTGTCTTTCCATCGTCTGATTTTATTGCATTAATAGATGTAACTAAGTCAACCGTGTAAATACTTTCACCGTTTGCTTTATTTACTTTCACGTCAATATCAATATTGATTTTCGGTGCCGTTTTCATTCCGGCCATTGCAAAGGGCAGAGCGGGAGCTTCAAAAGATAAATCTTTTATATATTGTGCATTTATTTGAATTGTCGGTAAATTTTGTTGTTTATTTTCTTCCATGATAAAAATCCTCTTGAAAAATTATTCAATATCAGTTTATATATATAACATAATAAGTATATTTGTAAAGGAAAAAGGAATAAAAATGACATTACAAACGTTAAGCCTTGTATTATTGTTAGGGTATTTGATTTGGATGCTTTATTCAAAAATAACGGCAGATTCTAAAAAAATGGATTTTACCCAAAAAGTGCGTGTTATCTCACAAAAAACGGGACAAGTATTTGATATTCAATTTTCACCGGATAAAAGGGCAGATCTTCAACAACAAAATGCGATAACAGATGATTCTTTTTTAACCATGTCAAAAATTTTGTTTCAAAAAACAGTTGATTCTTTTGCTCGCGCTGAAAAAAAAGATTTAAAACAATTGTTGACGGAATCGGTTTATAAAACATTTGAAAAAGAAATTGATACTCGCCAGTCTCAAAAACACTTACTGGATTTTTCGTTAATCGGAATTATATCAGCTAAAATTCTTGATAAATCAGATGATTATAAGACTGTTACGGTTGAATTTATTACCGAGCAGGTAAACGTTTTAAAAAATGAAGATGGCCAGATTATTGAAGGAGATGGGATGCACGTAGCTCAAATGCGAGATGTTTGGACCTTTCAAAAAGAAGGAAAGTTTAATTGGCTTGTAGCCGCAACAAAAAGTGAACCATATCATGCGTAAACAAATTTTTGCTTGTTTAGGAATGGCTGTTCTGTCGTGTGCTTTTTTGGCTGGTTGTTCAGGACATCGTTTATCACAAGGGCGAGCTTTTCATTTAGAAGAAGTTTCTTATGATTCTTTATCGGGCTGGCAAGATGATCATTTTGATGAAGCTTTGCCGGCTTTACTTCAAGGATGTAAACGTCCTTCAAAAGAATGGAGAGATTTTTGTGCGGGATTATATAAAATTCAAACTCAATCATCTGAAAAAATTGCAGAATATATTCAATCTCATTTAAAACCTTATGCCGTTATTTCCAACGGCTCAACTAAAGGGACATTTACGGGGTATTATGAAGCGGAATTAACGGGAACCCGTGAACGGGTTTCAGAAACACAGGTACCGATTTACGGTTTACCATATGATTATCAAAAGGACCAGAAAATATGTTCCCGCTCCGAAATTGAATCCAACCAAAATTTTGAAGCCCCAATTATTGCATGGGCTGATGATCCAGTGGATAAATTTATTCTGCAAATTCAAGGCTCAGGCCGGATGATGACTCCTGACGGGGAAATTAAATTAGGTTATGCTGGCAATAATGGGCACACCTTTACCGGTATTGGCACAATTATGAAACAAGCCGGTGTTTTGGAAAAAGGAAAAGCCTCTATGCCAGAAATTCGTAAATGGTTAAAAGCGAATCCGGAGCAAGCACGGACGTTAATGGCTCAAAATCCGCGTTATATTTTCTTTAAAGAAATTCAAGGGGATTCACCTTATGGAGCCGCTGGTGTCATACTTACACCAAAGCGTTCTATTGCAGTGGATAATTCTTATATTCCAATGAACACACCTGTTTGGTTGGAAACGTATGATCCGGATGGAATCCCTTTAAAACGCTTGGTTGTGGCACAAGATATTGGAACGGCTATTCGTGGCGGTGTTCGAGCAGACTTCTTTTGGGGTCATGGAGAAGAAGCATTTGATAAAGCAGGGCGCATGAAAAGCTCTGGCCGCTATTATCTACTCTTACCAGATTAAAGGAGCGTTCTAATGAATGAATGTACGCTTTGGGAAGAATTAAAAAAGACAATTACACCATTAAAAGAGAAAAAAATGGGACGCTTTTTAAAAGATGTTTCTACACGATTATGTGTGCATAAAACAACTGGAAATTTATTATATGTTCTTGATTTGCATGGTTTTACAGTAGAGAATGCTTACCAAATTTTTGTGCGTTTTTTAAATGTGCATGCGGAGCGTCAATCTAAATCTATTCGTGTCATTACAGGAAAAGGGAAAAACGGAAATGGATTAATTCACAAGGAAATACCATTTTGGTTAGAAAATCCCAAAATTGCTGAAAAAATTCGAGAAGTTCGTTGGTTAAACGGTGGTGGTTCACTTGAAATCATCTTAAAAAAGGTCAAAAAATGATTGTATTAGGAATTGAATCCAGTTGTGATGAAACAGCATGTGCATTGGTTAATGAAAAAGGAGAAATTTTATCTTCCGTTGTTTGGTCACAATATGATGAACATCGTCGTTTCGGTGGTGTGGTACCGGAAATTGCTGCCAGGGCACATTTAGAGAAAATAGATCTCTTAATCAAAGAAGCAATGGATAAAGCTGGCAAAAATTTCAAAGACTTATCAGCTGTCGCTGTTGCTGGGGGGCCCGGTTTAATCGGTGGTGTTTTAGTTGGTGTTATGACTGCAAAATCAATTGCTCTTTGCCATCATTTGCCATTTGTACCTGTTAATCATTTGGAAGGTCATGCCTTAACTGTACGTTTAGCGGACAAATCCGTTCAATTTCCATATTTATTAATGCTAACATCTGGAGGACATTGCCAAATTTTGGTTGTAGAAGGAGTTGGTAAATATTGTAAGTTGGGCGGAACCATTGATGATTCAGCAGGTGAATCTTTTGATAAAGTGGCCAAAATGTTAAATATTGGCTATCCAGGTGGCCCAAATTTAGAAAAACGTGCAAAGCAGGGGAGGATTCTTAAAGATTTGTTCCCAATTCCGATGAAGGGAAAAAATAATTGCGATTTTTCATTTTCAGGATTAAAAACAGCTGTCCGATTTTATATTGAAAAAAATCAACCTCTTACAGAAGAACAAATCAATGATGTTTGCGCTTCATTCCAATATGCTGTAACAGCTGAAATCGAAGATCGCCTAAAACGAGCAATTCGCATTTTTAAGGAAAAATATCCAATCGGTCGACATTTGATTGTCTCTGGTGGTGTGGCAGCTAATCAATATCTACGCTCACATTTGAATGAACTGGCTCATCAAAATAATCTCACTTTTTCAGCGCCACCAATCCAGTATTGCACGGATAATGGCGTCATGATTGCTTGGGCTGGATTAGAACGTTTTCAACAAGGATTGACAGGAACGTTTGATTTTAAAGCGCGACCTCGTTGGTCGTTGGATTCTTTATCATAAAGGGAAATAAATGCCTTTAAATCAATCAAAACAACCTATATTCATTTTTTCTTTACGGTATTTAAATTCCTATGAAGAAACAAAAATAACACCACAACTTATCAAAAAATCTTTTTCACAGGTGATAGATATCCATTTCCCGCCTATTCAAAAAGAGGATATAAAATTTGTTCGTCTTTGGATTCAAGTAAAAGGGAAATGGTATGATATTCCAAACGTGTCAGCGTCATCCTTTATTAAATGGGCAAATGAAACAAAACAAATGAAAGAGCCAGAGCCTAAATTTAAAGATTTTAACAAAATCTTAAAAATAATTTCAGATGATTATAATTTATCTCATATCTATATCAAAAAGAAATCCTATCAATTTTTATACTTAAATGAGAAAAGCAGATAATCTCGTTGACAACTCTCAAAAAGCCCCCTATATTTTATTTGAATTTAACAGCAAGGAGAAAATAATGGAAATTATCAATGATTCAACTTTTGAAAATGAAGTTTTAAAGTCAGACAAACCCGTTTTGGTTGATTTTTTTGCAACATGGTGTGGCCCATGCCGTCAAATGTTACCAATTGTAACGGAATTGTCTGAAGAAATGTCTGATAAAATTAAAATTGTCAAAATGGATGTGGATGAATCCCCAAAAACACCGGAAACATTCGCCATTCAATCCATTCCAACTTTAATTATTTTTAAAGACGGTAAGGTGGTGGATCAAAAAACAGGCGCTATGCCAAAATCAGCATTATTGGAATGGATTAACAGCAAAATTTAAATGTGAAGCGGTCTGAAAAGGCCGCTTTTTTATTCAAAATCAAGTTGTAATAAATACGTTTTATAAATTTTATTTGTTTCGGAAATATATTCTGATACTTTATTTTGATGAACAAAACCATATTTTTTAAACAACGCAAGAGAGCGTTTATCTTGCGGCATAACATAAATTTGGATATGCTGAATTCCTTTTTCTTGAGCGATTTTTAACCCTGTTTTAATTAGTAAACTGCCAATTCCAAAATCCCAAAATAGCGGAAGAACTGAAACAAAAATACGATATGTATTTGATAAATCATATTTTTTTAAAAAACACAATCCAACAATTTCTTTTTTATAAACAGCTTTAATAAAAATACTATCCGATTGAGAAGAAAGGATTTTTTTTAACTGATTGTTATTGACATTAAACGGATTTTCTAAAGAAGACAAAGAATCCGTTTCTTTACTCATTTGCGTTAAATATAATTGAAGAAACGCTATATCATCTTCATAGACAGGCAAAATTTTAATCTGATTTAAATCTATACCTCTTTGCCAACGGCGTTTATCATTTTTAATATATTGAGCAAACCGACGCACCACATAAGGTTTCAGGGCAGGGAATAAACGTGCAAGAACATAATAAATAGAATACCTGTTAAGCGGTAGTAAATTATATGGATTTTGAAAAACATCTGTAATGTATTGCATACCATATTTAAAAGTATGCTCTAAGGCCAAATCATATTCATCCGGATGGGGAGATTCAAATTTAATAAAGCGATAATATGCAATAAAGACATCATGCAAGATATGAAATTTATTCTTTGGGTTCGTTCTATAAAGTGGGAAATGTTTAGAAACACGAAATAATGGTTGAATTATTACAATCATTTTATTTGAAACGCGCGCCAAATTCAATGTCAAAGAAATATCATCCATGTATAAAGAAGAATCTGCACCACCAGAACGAATAACTGTTTCATATCGAGCTAAAACACCCAAACGCTTAATATGGCGTTGAGCCAATAATGTCCCTAAAGGATGTGTGCTGATAAAAGATGAAATGGGCGATTTTAATTCAAAATCAATCAATTTTTCAGGTTTTTGAGAAGATAACTCAAAAAAACCGCGTGCCATATCCGCACCTGAAATAATCAAGCGCTCATACATATGATGAACAGCGTCTATCGCTAAAATATCGCCCGCATCCATAAAAAACAAAAAATCACCGCTAGCTTTTAAAATTCCTTGATTCAAGCGAAAAGATAATCCTTTTTGCTCTTTATTTTCAATAAGTTGAACATTTTTTAAATGAAATTTTTGAACATTTTCTTGAATTGTTGAAACACTGGCATCAATAGAAGCATCATCAATAAAAATATATTCCGAAACAAAATGTCCAACTTGTTTTGAAAGATTTTCAATAACATATGGCAGGACAGGGGCTTTGTTTGAAACTGGAATAATAAAACTAATATCAATAGTGTTAGACATAGAAGCTCCTTTTGAAAGAAGTTTAATATGAATTAATTTTTTTTTCAATCAAATTCCAATTACTTTAATGAATTAAATTTGAGCAAAAAAACATGTTTCGAAAAGAAAAACAAAATTAATTGAGACAAAAACATCTTGTAAAGAAAAAATATAAAATTTCATCCACAAAGTTATCCACAATTTTTATAACATATTGATTATAAAAGGGAATTATAGATTACACCTATATAAAAATGTCGCATAATTTTTATTATGTATAGTAATGAAAAGAATAAAAGGAACTGTTATAAAAAATACTTTATAATCAATGAAATAAATAAAATTCAATAAATAAAAGAAAAAATTATTTAAACGAAGGTATAAAAAATATGAACTAAAATGAAATTTAAATAATGCTTTATATTTCTATAATCATTCCATCATAGCATGGTCGGATATGAGCTGGCAATTCATCACACAAGCGGTGGTAATCCATTTTACTCCCCATGTGCGTTAAATACGCTTTTTGAGGATGAATTTTGTTAATCCAATCCCTTGCCTCATCTAAATTAATATGTTTATTATTCATTGTTTTTGTAACAACACCCAAAATCCAAGTAGAAATACCTTGCAAAGCGTTAAATCCTGTTTCATTAATTGCTTTCACATCCGTTGAATAAGCAAAATCTTGAATCCGATAACCAATTGAAGTAGTTGAACCGTGCTGTTGTAAAATAGGAATCACAGGAATATCATAAATCATAAAAGCTTGTCCCGATTCTATTTCATGTAATTCAAAAATATTTTTATTATCAGAATGTTCAAATAAATAGCTCAATAAAGACTTAAATGCTATTAAATCTTTTTTAACTCCGTAAACCGGCAATTTTTGATTCGTTTCCTGAAATAAAACACGCAAATCATCGGCCCCTCCCATATGATCATAATGGGCATGCGTATAAAGTAAAGCGTCTATTTTTCGAATACCTGTACGCAATAGCTGTTCACGAATATCTGGTCCTGAATCGATTAAGATATTATATCCATTGACTTCAATAACCGCTGCTGTTCGGCTACGTTTATTTTCCGGTGTTAAAGGATCACAGTCCCCAAAGCCACGAGACAAAGAAGGAACTCCATAAGAGGGACCACAGCCTAAAATTGTTATTTTCATATCTTTTCCCTCACCTTTTTAAATAAATTCATGAAATTTTGAGTCGTTATTTTATCCAATTCTTGAGGAGATATATCTTTTATTTCAGCTAATTTTTCAAGAACTTTAGAAACATAAACAGACTCGTTAATTTGACCGCGATATGGTTCCGGAGCCAAATACGGAGCATCAGTTTCAATCAACAACCTATCCAATGGAATTGTTTTGAAAATATCTCGTAGTTCTTGGGATTTTTTAAACGTAATAATTCCGGAGGCTGATATATAATATCCTAAATCCAAAGCTTTTTTTGCAAAATCTGCCGAACCGGTGAAACAATGAATAACTCCTGTGATATCTTTAAAATTTTTCAAAAGATCAATTGTTTGAGCATCTGCAGAGCGTGAATGAATAATCAAAGGCAAATCAGTTTCCTGTGCAACTTGCGCATGAATTTCAAAATTATGTTTCTGATGATCAAAGGAGTCCGGTTCATAAAATAAATCAAAACCGGTTTCTCCTATTCCAATAATTTTTGGATGCTGAACAATTTCTTTAAGCCGTTCAATACTAATTGTTTGTTTATTCTCTTGAGGATGGACACCAAAAGCTCCAAAAATAGTTGGATAATTTTCCAAAATAGTATATAAATCAGAAAGTTGATGTTCATGACACGCAACAGTCAAAATCAACTGAACACTTTGACTCTGTGCTCTTGCCAAATACCCATCTATATTTTCTTTCAATTCATCAAAACCGACATGACAATGAGAATCAATCATTTTATTTACATCCTTTAATTGGTTAATCCTTTTGCCATTTGTATTAATGTATTAACAATGGCTTGCTTTTTATCTAGATATAAATTTTCCACATCATTAAACAAGGCTTTTGTTTCTTGATAAAGAGAATCCCAAAATTCGTATGACGCCTTATGTTTCAGGGCTTTATCCCTTAAAGAATCAGAAATCATGTTTAATAAAAAGTATTTAAATAAATTATACTGAACTTCATTTTTAACTAAACTATCAGCGAACTGATTGACTTTTTCAATATCTAATTCAGAAAAAGGTTTTTGAAAAGATTGAATTTTTTGATAAACCAATATACCGTTTTCCCGATCAATCAAACGTGCCATTCCTAATGAACCATCTGAAATTTCAGCTAAAAATTCAGGATCCGAACAATCCGGAATGGTTGCTTTAATTTTTTGAATCAGTTCAGGAGTTGAAAAAGGACGAATTGTAATTTTTCGACAACGAGAACGAATAGTGGGTAATAATTTACCTAAATTTTCACATAATAATAAAATAATGGTATTTTCTGCCGGTTCTTCTAAAGCTTTTAATAAGGCATTGGCCGCATTTGGATTCATATCATCTGCCAATTCAATCACTAAAATGCGTTTAGAGGATCCCATTGATTTTAAAGAAAGAAATTTTAATCCTGCCCGAATATCATCGACTGTTATTTCCGATTTGCGAGCAGCGGTTTTTAATTCAGTTTGATCCACAGATTTACCGGCTAGAATTGTTTTTTGAATATCTTTCTTAACTTCTTCGGTAAAACTGCGCTCAATCCATTTAATATCGGGATGCATTGAAATATCCTTATTCCAATCCCCTGTTAATAAGAATGATGAAAGGCGCCGAGCAAAATCCCTTTTCCCAACCCCAAAAGGACCAATAATCAGCCATGAACCATTAAACTGACCTTTTTTAAGCAATGCATCAATTTGACTTTCAGGTGTTAACATCTTGTTTTTCCAAGAAAAGAATTGATAATGTTTTGATGAACCTGTTCTATTGTTTGATTGGCATTAATTACTTTACAGCGCTCTGGATTATCGTAAGCAATTTTCAAAAAAGCTTCTCTTAAATTTTGATGGAACTTGAAATCCATACCTTCAAAACGAACTTCTGTATTACCCGAACGCGCTAGACTGCGCTTTAATCCGATTTCCGGATCTATATCCAAAATGAATGTCATATCCGGCTTAAAATCTCCTGCAACACACTTATAGGCATTTTGAATAATCTCTATCATTTTAGGATCATAACCATATCCATACCCCTGATAAGCCAATGTGCTGTCCGCAAAACGATCACTTAAAACAATTT
>CALXUD010000013.1 GCA_944391585.1 uncultured Alphaproteobacteria bacterium
TTGTTCTGGTTTTATGTATGCTTTGGCAACGGCGGATAATTATATTCGTGCAGGGATGGTCCGTAAGGTTTTAGTGATTGGAGCCGAAACCCTTTCCCGAATCGTGGATTGGACAGACCGTAATACTTGTGTTTTGTTTGGTGATGGAGCAGGAGCTGTTGTACTTGGTACTTCTTCGGGTGATGGAAGCATTCAGGATACGGGCGTTTTAAATGTTGTTTTGCGCTCAGATGGAGTCGGTTTTCCAATGCTTTGTACCCCAACTGGACCGTCTGTTGGGCAGAAAGTCGGTTATATTCATATGGAAGGGCGTGAAGTTTTTCGTTCAGCAGTTAATTACTTGACGGATATTGCAGATGAAGTGTTATGTCAGGCTGGGATTAGCGCTGCAGATTTAAATTATTTTGTGCCGCACCAAGCGAATGTGCGTATTATTGAAGCTACTGCAAAAAAATTGGGCTTATCAATGGATAAAGTCGCATTAACCTTATCTAAACACGGGAACACATCGGCTGCCAGTATTCCGATGGCTTTATATGAAACCATTAAGTCCGGTCGAGTTCGGGCTGGTGATTTGATTTTGTTGGATTCTATGGGAGCCGGCTTTACATGGGCCGCAGCATTGGTTCGTTTATAAAGTTTTTCAAAAAAGACTTGCATAAATTTTCTTTTTGTGAGATGTTATAGCTATATAAAAACAACAAGATAGAGGAATTATATCATGGTCAAAAATATAACACGTTCTGATATTACCGAAGCGATTTATCGCAAATTAGGATTACCGCATACCGAATCGGCTAAATTTATTGATCAGGTGTTAGATGAAATTATTGAAGCGTTAAAAAACGGTGAAACAGTTAAAATTTCAAATTTTGCCACCTTTAAAGCTTATGCAAAAAAAGAGCGCGTGGGGCGGAATCCAAAAACGGGGGAAAGCTATCCGATTACGCCACGTACCGTTGTTGGATTCAAGGCATCAAACGCATTTAAAAAAGCTTTAAAATAAGGGAATAAACGATGATTAAGGCGGAAACAGCCTATCGTACCATTACAGAAGTTGCGGATCTTTTACAGGTTCAAGCTTCTGTTTTGCGTTTTTGGGAAACTCAATTTCACCAAATAAAACCGATTAAACGCATGGGTGGTCGTCGCTATTATCGAGCGGAAGATGTTGTTTTATTGGCTCAGATTCGAGATTTGCTTTATAAAGAAAAATTCACGATTAAAGGGGTTCAAAAACGCCTGAAAGAAGGATTAGAAACAGCTGAAGGAACAGATGCATCAAAGGTGCTAGCGAAGCATCAAGCACAAGATCAACTGTTGCAAGAATTATCAGATATTAAGGATTACCTAAAGGAATATTTATAATTACTTTAGATGAAAAAACTCCCCAATGAGATCTTAAAATTTATTCTCTTTCTCGTTTTTCGGGAGAAGAGGCTGCTTTTTGGTGGAATCGACATATAAATTTAGATTTTGTTTCTGTTAGTGTTGTAGAAAAAATTTTCCCGTATTTCCATGTTTGAGATAAATCTCGTGCAATTAAATGCATGGCTTGAGTGGGTATATTAAGAGTTATTTGAATAATCCCCTGTGTCGTTCGAATCAAACAGGGCCAATCAACAGGGGGGTTGTGTAATTGTGTTTGCATTAAACGTCCCCAATATTGGAGTGGTTTAGGAAAAAAAGTTAGTTTTAAAATTTGATTTGATTTCGGATTTTCAGATAGTTGGAAGGGTTCATTTTGAATTTTTTCTTCTAAATCATTTTGATTTTTAATTAAATTAAATAAATTAGCATAATGCATGGTGTTTTCTGATTTTAAAAGAATTTTGAGATATTTCCCTTGTACCCAAGTTTGTATAAAATCCTGCGTGAGACTTTTTTGTTCTGTATCATTTAACTGATATAACCGTTGGATATCATTTTGTGTTTCGTGAAAAATTTTGGAAAAAGGAGTTGGTTCCGTTTCTAAACGTTGTTGCATCCAACAGCCCCAATAAATGAGAATTTCCTTATAAGGGGAATCATTTAAAATTTGTTGTGCTTTTGGGTTTTCAGTATCTAATTCAAAAGAAGAATTTTTAACTAATTCTTTTAAATCAGAGGGTGTTTGAATATACATGCACATTCTCCTTTTCTTAATTCCACTCTCCTAAAGTTTAACAAATTTAAAAATATTGTCAAACAAAACGCGTTCAATTTGTTAAAGAAGGTAAAAAATCCCTGTTTTGAAACAGGGATTTTTTTAAGAAACATTATTTTTTCTTTGTTCCGCATCCGCAACCACATCCTGGCATAAAAGACACCTCCTCTCTGCGAATTAAGCTTCTCTCTTTATTTAGGTATTATTTTATCCTTGTCAATTCATTTTCTTTCTGATAAACCTAAAAGCATGAAAAAAATAATTTATGGCATCGTGTGTTTTTTAATTTTAAGTGGATGTGTGCATCGCAATCCTTTATCTGAAATGCGTTTTCAAACCGTGATGGCGCCACCGTATGTTATGGCGACATGGTATAAAATAACAACTCCCGGTCAGCCTGTTAAGTTTTATATAGAAGGTTGGGGGATTGAAAATAATCCAAATCCGGATTCCGAATTAATGCGTCAGTTAGCGAAAGAGGACCAGTCTCCGAATGTGGTATACGTGGCATTGCCGTGCCAATATGGAATGCAGGTTGGGTGTGCATCGGCAAGTCGGGTGCCGATTGATGAAACACTGATAAATAGCATGAAAACAGTTGTTCAGGTAATGATGAAAAAAGCAGGTTCGGAACAAATGATTTTGGTGGGGTATGATGCCGGTGCAGAAGTAGCAACGGATTTGGCATTAGTTTATCGGCCCTATGTGCGTCATTTGGTTACGTTAGGTGGGGTGTGGACACGAGAGCCTGTTAAAGAAGTTGTTCGAATTTCTCAAACGCATTATCGGGGTAAGCGTGATAAAGTTGCTCCAATTCAAGCAACTCCAGCTATTTTCCCGAAAGATTCCGTTGTTGAGGTGGCGTGGGGTAGTCATACCGGCGGATATTGGGCAGTACGGAAATATATTTGGAATATTCATTAATCCCGATGATAGGGATGTGCCTCTAAAATGGTTTTTGCCCGATAAAGCTGTTCAGCTAACACAACACGTGCCAATAAGTGGGGCATTGTCATACGGCCAAAAGCAATTTTAAGGTCGGCTTTTTGTTTAAGTGTATCAGCATGACCGTTGGCACCGCCGATTAAAAATGTTAAGTTAAAACCATCATCTATCCAATTCTTTAAAAGAGTGGCAAACTCTCGGGAGGTGAGTTCTTTTCCTCGCTCATCTAGAGCAATAAGTTTGGCGTTTTCTTGAACGGCATTCAGCAAAAGCCGTGATTCGGCTTCTTTTTTTTGAAGATCCGGTAAAGGTCTTTTCTCTTCAAATTCACGTACCTCAATCGGCCAGCGTGTTTTTTTGAGATAATCCATAATCAGGATTTGTTCCGGATCGGTTTTCTTTAATTTATCAATCGCTAGAATTTGAATGTTCATGCTTTTTTCACATATTTATCCGGTAATAATTTTTGAATGTTCATCACCTTATAACCGGCAATGTTATCAGCAGGTAAAATAACCTTGGCATTTGGGCCATAATCCGCAATATATTCTCGGCACTTTCCACAAGGGGAAATAATATAAGCCTCTCGATCCCGAACCGCAACAATCATATCAATTTGCATACCTTGTTCAGCGGTGTTTGCCATGCCAATGGCGATGATTTCGGCACACGTTGCAACAGAAGGCTGATATGTACCGGCATTGAGAGCGGTATAGATGTTGCCAGATGTTGTGCGTACGGCGGCTGCAACCACAGAATGATGCCCTTCTTTTTGATAGCGTTTTTGAATCAATGCACGAGCTTTTTGAATCAATTCATCGGCTTGCTTGGTCATTATAATAGCTCCTCTATATCAATATTTTCTTCAATTAATTCATTCAAAGATTCTCGTTCCGGTTTTGTATATTCCGTGATATTTTCTTTTAATTCTTTTGATTTTTGGCTGGCTTTTTCTATTACTTCTTGGGGCTTTTGATTTAAATCTTCCAGCAGAGAATCCGGAATGATTTTTTCCAAAACAGCAGCCGATTTTTCAATATAAGGAATAGAAAAGTTTTTTTCGGCAGCCGCTTGAATTTGTTTGTCCGAAAAAGGAATTTTAGCAACTAAAAAGACAACGCAAATCAATAAAACAGCCCGAAAAATACCAAATAAAAATCCCAAACTTCTATCTAATCCGCTGAGTGCGCTTTTACGTAAAGATTTTGTGATGCGCGCGTTAATTAAAGTTAAGATAATCAATACGACTAAGGCAATGCTGGCAGCTGCAGCTAAATCAACAGCGGCTTCATTTTCAATGAAAGAAGAAAAAAGTGGTCTTAAATAGGTAAACCCATATAGCGCTGCCAATGCGGCGATAATCCAGCTACTAATACTGAGTAGTTCTTTGACTAATCCACGATATAAAGCGCATAAAATTGAAATGAAAAAGGTCGCTAAAACCAGAATATCAATTAAACCCATTTTTTAATTTTCTCCCGTAAAATGTGCAATCAATGTTTTTAAATTACCAACTTCATAAATTTTTAAATCAACAGCTTTGTTTTTCTTGGAACGTGTCGGCGGAATCATTGCTCGTTCAAAGCCCAATTTTGCCGCTTCTTTTAAGCGTAATTCCGATTGAGGAACGCCTCGTGTTTCACCGGATAAACCAATTTCCCCAAACACCACCATATCTGCCGGTGCCGGTTTTTGTGTCAGTGCAGAAATTAACGCTGTGGCCACCGCCATATCGGCAGCCGGTTCGCTGATTTTCAGGCCGCCCGCAATATTTAAGAAAATATCTTTATTCGCAAATGAAATCCCATAACGTGCTTCTAAAACGGCTAAAATCATTAATAACCGTCCAGAATCCCAACCAACAACGGCACGACGTGGAGAAGTGCCGCCCATCGGTGCCACCAAAGCTTGAATTTCAACCAATATCGGTCGTGAACCTTCAATCCCTGCAAACACACAACTGCCGGCGATATGTCCGCGCCGTTCAGCCAAAAAAAGAGCTGATGGATTAGGGACTTCACTTAATCCTTGCTCAGTCATTTCAAATACACCGATTTCGTCCGTCGCTCCGAAACGGTTTTTAACCGCCCGTAGAATGCGGAAATGGTGACCGCGATCACCTTCAAAATATAAAACCGTATCCACCATGTGTTCCAAAACACGAGGACCGGCCAAAGTGCCTTCTTTCGTGACATGCCCAACCAAAAATAAAGCGAATCCCTTGCGCTTTGCCAGACGAATTAATTCATGTCCAGCCGCACGTACTTGCCCGACAGTGCCCGGTGCAGAATCCAATGTATCAATATACATTGTTTGAATGGAATCAATCACGACTACATCCGGTGTTTCGTTGTTATCTAATGTGGCGACAATATCCCGCACATTGGTGGTAGAAGCGAGTTGAACGGCACTATCAGCCAATCCTAAGCGTAAAGCACGTAATCGAACTTGATCAGCAGATTCTTCTCCAGAAATATAAATGCATTTCACCGGTGAACCGGTTTTGTTGACACCTTTTGATAAATGAGCAACCGCTTGCAACAAGAGTGTGGATTTCCCAATTCCCGGATCGCCGCCGACCAAGATAACGGAACCGGGCACCAATCCGCCGCCACACACCCGATCCAATTCATGAATTGTGGATTTTAAGCGGAATAAAATTTCAGGAGCGCCACGTAAAGAAGTGAAATTGATTTGTTTCCCTCCCAATCCACCGGTTGCAGTCGGACTTTCTTTTGAGGGGAGTGCTTCCTCCACCAAGGTATTCCATTGACCGCAAGCTTCACACTTGCCAGCCCATCGGGAGTAAGTTGTGCCGCAGTTTTGACAAACAAAATGAGTGGATGATTTTTTTGCCATTATTTTTCCACCTTTGCTTGTGTTAAAATAGGACCGTTTGCCGAACCGGCCACAAATTGTCGCACATAAGGATCTTTTGTTTTATCCAATTCTTTCACCGAACCAATCCAGATAATTTTTCCATTATAAAGCATAGCAATTCGATCCGCGATTTTACGGGCAGAAGTCATGTCATGCGTAATTGTTAAAGCTGTGGCCCCCAGTTTTTTGGTTGTTGTGATAATCAAATCATTAATCACATCAGACATAATGGGATCTAATCCCGTTGTCGGTTCATCAAAGAAAATAATATCCGGATTGCCGGCAATGGCACGTGCTAAACCAACGCGCTTTTTCATTCCACCGGACAAAGATGCTGGATAAATATCGGCTACATCTTTTGTTAAACCAACCAAAGCCAACTTTTCAATGGCCAGTTTTTTTGCATCTTTTTTTGTTATTCTTTGTGTTTGCATGGGGCCAAAGGCAACATTTTCCCAAACCGTTAAGCTGTCAAAGAGGGCAGCACCTTGAAAAAGCATTCCCATTTTGGCATTGACTTTTTCACGGGCTTTCTCGCTTAAGTGGGTTACTTTTTGACCGTCAATTTCTATTTCTCCGGCATCCGGTTCCATTAAACCCAAGATACATTTAAGGGTCACAGATTTTCCCGTTCCGGAACCGCCGATAATTACCAAAGATTCTCCCGGATAAATATCCAAATTCACCCCTTGTAATACATGTTTACGCCCAAAAGACTTATAAAGATTGCTTAATCGGATTTTAGGCGTTTTTGAAAGTATTTTTTTTGAAAAAAGCATGTTTTAACCTTTTATGCGTTAAAGAAAAGTTCCGTTAAAATATAGTTGAAAATCAAAATCAGAATACTGGCGGATACAACGGCATTTGTTGTAGCCGCTCCAACACCTTGTGCACCGCCTTTTGAATTATAGCCGTTATAACACCCTAAAATCGTGATGATAAAACCAAATACGGCAGCTTTCGTTAAGCCGGATACAATATCCATTGTTTTAAGATAAGTCCACGTATTTACTAAATAAGTGGTGGCATTGAATTCTAATTTATAAATGCCGATTAAATACCCCCCGCAAATTCCAATAATATCGCCAATTAAAACTAATACAGGCAACATTAAAATGCCAGCTAATACGCGGGGCACAATCAGATATTTAATTGGGTTCGTAGAAAGAGTGGATAAGGCATCAATTTGTTCGGTAACCCGCATTGTCCCCAATTCCGCTGCCATAGAAGCACCAATTCGGCCTGCTACCATTAAGCCGGCCATTACGGGGGCTAATTCGCGTGTCACTGAAATTAAAACAACAAGAGAAACAGGTCCTTCTGATGAAAATTGAGAAAAACCGGTATAGGTTTGAAGCGCAATAACCATTCCGGCAAAAAGAGTTGTGAGTGCCACAACAGGCAGAGAATAAAAGCCGATTTCAATCAACTGTGTCAACAATTGTTTATAATAAAACGGTGGAGTAAACATATATCGGATTGTTTGTGCCGTGAAAAGACCGAAGCGACCCGTTGCCAATAAAAAATTAAAGACAAACCGTCCCAATAAATCAATGAATTTCATTTGTTTGACCTCATCCGATAACTGTTTCTAACATTATACGGTTTATTTTAAAAAAGCAATAAAAAAAAGCCGGTGTTTAAGGCCGGCTTTTGTGTTATCGTGTTTTTGTTTTTGTGCATGATAAAAACAAAGGATGTAAAGAGGGATGTTTTAAGATAAATTTTTTAACCTGTCTTTTGTAAGTTGACTTTTCTTTTTTTAAAATGTGTTTAGTTAATATTTTTTTTAAATTCGGTTCTGCTATGGAAACATATTGTTGGATTAGATTTTTTTGCGGAAAAGTTGGTGAATGAGTCAATAAAATATCCATGATGTCAGCATTTTTTTTATCGAAAGCCTTTTTAATTAAAAAAGAAGTATTGGTTGGATTATATTTTGAAACAAGTTTTTCTAATTGCTTTAAATAAGCTGGATACAAGGCTTTATTCGCTAAATCTCTTTGAGTTAATGAAAATATGTTATCAAGTATTTGTTCAAACAAATTATAATGACTCCTATCTATTAACATATTCATTGAACTAAAAGCGGTATTCAGTTTTTCTGTTGAAAAAGAGTCAAAATCTAAATCCAAAAAAGGATGTTTAATTTGTGGAAGAGATGTTAAATAATAACTTAAAATGTCGTTTCCCTGAAGTGTTCTGTCAGACATATCTTTTTTATAAACAGTATTTACCACTTCTTTTAAACGTTGTGGAGAAACAAAATTTAGTAATTCTCCGTCTTCTAATCTTAAAGCGGCGTAAATTTGCTTATCAGAAAACGGAATTTCTAATTTCAAAACATGGTGAATATATTTTAAATAAGCTAAAGAATCTTTTTTATCGGTTTCCTTTTCTTTAAGAAACACTTTCTTTGTTGATTCATAAGCCCATTTCGAATCCCGATAAGAATCCCGATCAATCTCCATTGTGATTCCCAAACGTCGATTAACTAAAATGTCAGTTGGATACATTTTACGATAAGGAGAGTAAGTCGTTATAATTTGTTTGAAATTTGGAATTAAAGAGGCATTTTTTTCTGCAAAAGTTGGTAAAATGCTCAAAAAGGAAAGGGAACATTTACGATATAAAAAGAACTCAATCACCATAGCCGGAGTGATTGATTTTTGAAGCAAAGCCACTCTTCTGAGTCGTTGTTCTTGGTTAATATAAAAACGATCTTGAGAAAGCTCTATCATATGTGTCAATAAGAGACGCAAATCTCTATCCAGATAGGATGAGCTTTGGATATACCCATCCAAAGTGGAGGGAACTGAATTTGTCTCAGAATGTGATTTTAAAAACTGTGACATATTTTCTCCTTAAATGCGAAAGGCATTATTATAATAGAAAAAAAATATTTTGTCAAGTTTTGTTTTGTTTTTGGTAATGAGATGCAAAAAGCAGAAGGAAATGGCCGATTTCCTTCTGCAATAAAAAATAAAAAATCAATTATTTTTTTACGCCGTAAAACGGTGTTGTTGCTGCTGCCGGCTTTGCTGTTTTTGAAACTTTAGTAACCGGTTTTGATGCAATTTTTGCAGGTGTTTTAGCCGGTTCTTTTTTTGCTATTGGCTTTTTTTCCTTAACAGCTACTTTTGTCGGAGCTTTTTTTGCAACAGCTTTTTTATTTTTGGGTGCGAATAATTGTTCACAAGCTTTAATCCAGCACTCTTTGTCAGCACCCTCCGGTCGACCGGCTTGTTCCCATATGTAATAAGCCGCAACGCGGATATTTTCTTCTGAGATGTTTTTTGTCATATTAATACTCCTTTTATATATATAAAATTTATTGCAACACAGGTAATATAAAATCTTTCCACTTGTTTTGCAAGCATTTTTTAGATTTTTTTATGTTTTTTTTATTTGTATGCGTGCAACAGTTAAAGGTGGTAATAAACGGCGGTATTTACCCGATACCGGAATTAAAATGGATTGTCCTAAATGTCCGGAACTCATGGTATCAATTAAACTATCTGTACGTTCGTCATAAAAATCTTGAACGGTGAATCGAATGGGGTCAAATTGAAATGGAGATAAAAATTCTAATGTTAAACCGGTTGTGATTTTGTGCTTTACTTCTAAAATAAGTTTACCATCTTTTTCTCCACGCACTAAACCGGCATAACGCCAGTTACCAGAGCTGGCCGATACATCGTAATTTTGAGATTCCGGTCCCGCATTGCCATCCAAAAAGCCAACCGTATAGCCACGAGATTGTAAAGTCATAATTTCATTTAGATATTTTTGGGCATCCCATGCGTTGGGATCTTCAAACCAATCATCAATTGCTTGACGATATGTTCTGGCAGTGATGGCTGCATAGTATTCAGATTTGTTGCGCCCTTCTATTTTAAATGAATCAATTCCAATGGGTAAAATTTCGTTCAATCTGCCCAACCAGCATAAATCGCGAGAATTCATAATATAAGTGCCGTGTTCGTCCTCATCAATTTGCATCAATTCTCCGGGACGATTTTCTTCTTCAATATAGGTTTTGTATTTCCAGCGACATGCATGCGCGCAATTCCCTTTATTGGCACTGCGGCCAGTCATAAAGTTGGAAAGAAGGCAACGACCAGAATAACTAACGCAAAGAGCTCCATGTATAAACGTTTCTAATTTTATATCAGGACATTGTTCTCGAATCTCTTTTATTTCTGATAAAGGAACTTCTCGACCTAAAACGCATAAAGAAGCGCCTTGTGAACGCCAATATTTGACTGTTAAAGAGGAGCAAACATTGGCTTGTGTGGAAATGTGAAGCGGCAAACCGGGGACATGTTCTTTGATATAAGCAAAAACCCCTGGATCAGCCACAATAACACCATCCGGGTTCAATTCTTTTAAATGGGATATAAATTCAGATAAGCGAGGTAAATCACTGTTATGTGTGAAGAGATTGATAGTCAAATAAACTTTTTTATTTAGAGAATGTGCATATTCAATACCCTGTTTCATTTCCTCTAAACTGAAGGATGTTTTGTTGCGTAGAGAAACGCCCGGCATACCGGCATAAACAGCATCAGCACCGTAAAGAAAGGCCGTTTTCAGCCGATCTAATGAGCCGGCCGGCAATAATAACTCTGGTTTTTTCATCTCACTTATTCTTCTTCAAAAATGTAATTAAATCTTCAAGTGGCATTGGACGGGCAAAGTAAAAGCCTTGTCCCATGTCGCATTTTTGTTTTTTCAGCCACTTTTCTTGTTCTTTGGTCTCAATGCCCTCTGCCAGAACCAATAAATTTAATTTATGTCCTAAGTCAATGATGCTGGAAAGGATAATTTCATTTTTAGGATGATCAAAAACAGTGGCGATAAATTCACGATCAATTTTCATTTTATGAACGGACAAGGTTCTTAAGTAATCAAATGAAGTATAACCAGAACCAAAATCATCCAGTGAAAGGCGTAATTTTAATTTATCAATTTTCTTTAAAACTTTTAAATCCGCCGATAAATCCGTAATAGCTTCGCTTTCGGTTATTTCGCATTCATAATTGGTGGGTTTGATTTTATATTTTTTTAAATTAGTTTTAATAATACTTAAAAGAGGGGGATCTTGAAGTTGCTTAATGGATAAATTAATTGACATAAATAAATTTTTGAACCCTAGCCCGTTAAGCGTGTTTAAATCTTTCATTGTTTGAGAAAATAAAAAAGGTGTTAATTTTTTGATCAAGCCGGTTCTTTCCAAAAGAGGAATAAATTCCATTGGAGGAATTAGCCCTTTTTCCGGATGATACCAGCGCATCAGAGCCTCTACGCCAATTATTTTACCGGTTTTTAAATCAATTTCCGGTTGATAGTAAAATAAAAACTCATTTTTACGGATTGCACGTTCAATATCACTTTCTAAAAAATTAAAATGAAAACGTTTTAAACGCCATTTCTTTAAAGTCGGGATAAATTTCATGTAAAAGCCCTCTTTTTATTGATATCATTTTTATTCATAAATCAAAGATTTTTAAATTGCAAGTTTTTTTAATTGACTTTTAAAACAGCTTTTGATACCCATATGAATACATATGTATGTTTTTTGTAAAGGTAAAAGAATGAGCCGCTTTTGGATTGTTGTCTGTCTTTTATGTTTGCCAGCGTGTCAAATGCGGATGAATTACCCGAAAGATATTGGAATTGATGATGTTCAATCGGTTTCAAGAATGGTTGAAACAAAACCGATTGCCTTTTCTTATGCTCAAATCAACCTTAAACGTGGTTCACAGATAGCCGCTTATCCTTTTGTGCGCTGGTTTTTCCCGAATGTTGATATTGGTTTTTTCAGAATATGTAATCCAACGCTTAAACATCGTATGAGTCGTTCAACATCAAAATGGACAGGCTCTTCTTTTGTTTTTGGCAATTGGTATAATGATGCCGGAAAATATGTTGAAAAATCACTTCAGGGGATAGGTTATGATGTTGTTTCAAGCGATCAAAGTTTATTCCGCGGGAGTGCAACTCAATTACGAACCGAATTGGAATTAGCGGCTAAAATTGTGGATATTCGGATGAATGTATGTAATATTTGGGCGTTATTGGAGGCTGGGACCAATTTATCCGGCGGGGATGCTTATGTGAAAGTAGAATGGGAAATTTATGATCCTTTGCGCAAACGGGTAATAGATATTATCACAACTGAAGGGATTGGTTATGTGGATGAACCGGAGCCATGGGGAATGACGCTTTTATTGTTAAATGCTTTGCAGGATGCAGCGATGAATTTGGGGCGTTCTCAACGGTTTTATCAAATTGCGACGGGTGATTTTTATCAAGCAAAAGCGAATCCGAAAAAATATGGTCGTTTGGAAATTGAAGCTCCCAAAAAGCCTTTTGTAAAGAAAATAGCGGATCATTTCAATTTATCGCGTCGAGCAGTAATTACGGTGCGTAATAATGCCGGTCATGGCTCGGGCTTCTTTATCAGTCCGGATGGGTATGCGTTAACGAATGCGCATGTGGTTGGTGATGCA
Organism: uncultured Alphaproteobacteria bacterium; assembly: GCA_944391585.1. Classification (GTDB taxonomy): domain Bacteria; phylum Pseudomonadota; class Alphaproteobacteria; order CAAHEQ01; family UBA3637; genus CALXUD01. The sequence goes on from CALXUD010000013.1 coordinate 12,487, forward strand.
AAAACGGTAGCGATTGTAGATTTTGCAGGTGTTCAATATATGGCAGATGTCCTGCGTGTGGAAGTAGAGAGGGATATTGCCCTGATTAAAGCAGATATCACGCGCAATAATTATTTGCCGATTTCCAAAAAAACGGTCAAAGTAGCCGATGAAGTTTATGCAATCGGAACACCTTTACTTGAAGGATTAAAAACAACATTAACAAAAGGGATTGTGAGTGCAAAACGATATCGCTCAAAGCAAGAGCTTGGTTTTTATCAGGTAGATGCCGAAATTGCTCCGGGGTCCAGTGGAGGACCGTTAGTAGATGAATTTGGCAATGTAATTGGCGTGGCGGTTTCGGGCTATGGTTTTGGTGCAACAAGTTATGCAAATTTTATCCCGATTGAAGAAGCTTTACGAGCTTTAAATATTCAAATAGATAAACCAGAAGGAAATCTATAAAAAAATCTGAAAAGTTTTTGGACTTTTCTATGAAAAAAGCCTATAATGGGGGCATGGAAAGTTTATTTGAAAAAAATATGCAAAAACCGTTGGCAGAACGGATGCGCCCTAAAACATTTGCTGATGTGGTTGGGCAGGATCATTTGTTAACCGAAAAAGCTCCCTTGATGCGCATGATTCAATCCAAAAAAATAGCCTCATTCATTTTATGGGGACCTCCGGGGACTGGGAAAACAACTATTGCACGGTTGTTGGCGCATGAAACAGGTTGTCATTTTGAGCAAATTTCAGCCGTTTTTTCCGGTGTATCTGATCTACGTAAAGTTTTTGCCGAAGCTCAAAAACGGCGAAAAATGGGGCAGGCTACTATTTTATTTGTGGATGAAATTCATCGTTTTAATCGAGCCCAGCAGGATGGCTTTTTGCCATATGTGGAAGACGGTACCATTATTTTAATTGGTGCAACAACAGAAAATCCTTCTTTTGAGTTAAACTCGGCTTTGTTATCGCGGTGCAAGGTTTATGTGCTCAATCGGTTATCTGATGAAGCCTTGGATGAAATTTTAGCGCGTGTTGAAGCGGAAATGGGGCGTTCTGTTCCGGTGGACAGTGTGGGTAAAGCTTTTTTAAAAAATCTGGCTGATGGGGATGGGCGTTATTTTATCAATTTATTGGAAACTGTTTTTAACGAAGCGGCTGAAAATGAAATTTTAGATCAAAAAAGTTTAGAAACGTTATTGCAAAAGCGTTTGCCAAATTATGATAAATCTGCCGAGGGGCATTATAATTTAATTTCGGCATTGCATAAATCTCTGCGCGGTTCCGATCCGGATGCTGCGCTTTATTGGTTGGCGCGCATGGTGACGGCGGGCGAAGATATGAAATATATTTTGCGTCGCTTAACCCGCTTTGCCAGCGAAGATGTGGGATTAGCCGATCCAAATGCTTTGGTACAAGCTATTTCGGCATGGAATTCTTATGAACGTTTAGGGTCTCCGGAAGGAGATTTGGCGGTTGCCGGATTAGTTGTTTATTTAGCAACTGCGCCTAAATCTATCGGTGTTTATCGGGCTTGGAATCATGTGTTGCCGATTGCAAAACAAACCGGTTCGTTGATGCCGCCAAAACATATTTTAAATGCACCGACAAAATTAATGAGCGAAATTGGTTATGGTTCGGGCTATCAATATGATCCAGAAACAAAAGACGGTTTTTCGGGGCAGAATTATTTTCCGGATGACATGGAGCGAAAAGTGTTCTATACTCCATTTGAACGCGGTTTTGAACGGGAAATCAAAAAGCGATTGGATTATTGGAACGGTTTAAGAAAGAAGAAAAAATAATGGGTGTTCAATTTATAAAAGTTTTAGAAAAAGATGATGGAATTCGCTTAGATCGCTGGTTTTCCCGATATTATCCGGATTTGAAAAATGGTCAATTACAGCGTCTTTTACGCGGAAAAAATATCCGATTGAACGGAAAAAAAGCTTCAACAGATGTTCGTTTACAGGTGGGTGATGAAATCCGAATCCCGCCGTTAACCGTTTCGGAAAAGGTGGATATGCCGCGCGATTTATCCAAAGCGGATATTTCTTTTATGCGAAATTTAGTGATTTACAAAGATGAGGATGTGATTGTATTAAATAAACCGGCCGGATTGGCCGTACAGGGAGGTTCCAAAACAGAACGTCATATTGACGGGTTATTGGATGCATTGCGTTTTGATAAAGAAGAACGTCCGAAATTAGTGCATCGCTTGGACAAAGATACGTCCGGTGTTTTGGTAATTGCCAGAACGGCTAAGGCTGCGGCTAAATTAACGGAAGCTTTTAAGACCAAAGAAGCAAAAAAAATCTATTGGGCTGTTGTGGTTGGTGTGCCAAAATTAAAAAGCGGTAAAATTGATGCTCCATTGATTAAAAAATCAGGTGTCGGTGGGGGCGAACAGGTTATGGTTGATTTTAACCATGGTCAAAAAGCGCAAACACTTTATCGTGTGGTGGATAGTTTATCGCGCAAAGCTGCGTGGGTAGAATATATGCCTTTAACGGGGCGGACACATCAATTGCGAGTGCATTCCGTTGTGTTAGGAACACCTATTTTGGGGGATGGAAAATACACGCCTAAAGATGCTCCAAGTTTGGGGTTAGCGGATGAGCATAAGATGCATTTGCATGCCAGAGCAATAAAAATTCCGCATCCGGTGAAAGGAATGCTTGAAATTTCTGCAAAAATACCGCAACATATAAAAAACACGTTTGATTTTTTGGGATTTGATGAAAAACAGGCGGAAAACGGTTTTGACTTTTTTGAACACGGGAGAAATTAGATGATCAAAAAAATACTGAAAATTTTTGTTTTTTTGCTGTTATTATTATTTATCGGCATTACGATTTTCTTTTTGACGTTTGATATTAACCGTTATCGTGAACGGATTGCAACAAAAGCAACAGAAGCATTAGGGCGACCGGTGTCCATTGGAAAAATTGAGTTAAAAATTTCTTTAATCCCGACTATTACATTGAAAGATATTCAATTGGCAAATGCCCCATGGTCAAAATCGGGTAAACCGATGGTTCAAATTGATTCCATGAATGTCAGTTTTGCCTTTATTCCGTTATTTCAAGGCGATTTTGAAATGAAGGACTTTTTAATCAATCAGATGTCAGTTAACTTGGAAAAACAAGGTGCATATGTGAACTGGCAATTGGAAAATAAAGCTCCACAGGAACAAACACCTGATTCGGCAGAGGTGGATATTCAATCGATCCAAAATAAAAAATTACCGGCTTTTACGGCAGATCAAATTGCCATTAATTCAATGAATGTGGTTTATCAAAATGGTTCGGAAACTCAAACGATTTATTTGTCTGATGCTGTTGTTCAACAATTACAGGCGTTTTCCGGTGAATTGATTTATGGCGGCCGTGTGTTTAAAATGTCCGGAACAGTTGATAATTTATTAAATTGGTTAATTGCCAAACCGAATTATTCCTTTGAAATTAAATTAGATGCGTTTAACACATTGTTTGCTCTTTCCGGCACGATTGGGGATACGGCGCAGTTTAAAGATATTTATGTGAATGTTCAATTATCCGGTCATGATTTTAATGCTTTAATGCAGTCATTCGGGGAAGTACCTTCTTTCCCACAGGAAGCTTTTGTCGGCGGTTTTATGTTACGCGGCGATTTGCAACATATGTTGTTGGAAAATGTGGTTTTTGATGTTGCAGAAGGGAAAAGTTTATCTATGAATGCTTCTGGTGTATTGGCGAATTTGACTGAAAAACCAGCTGTTAATTTATCAGCTGATTTGTCTATTAATAGCAAACAGTTTGCGGATTCATTAAAAATTAAGCCATTTTCCATTTCCTTTGATGCAAATATCTTGCCGGGTGAAATTATGTTAGATCGCTTAGTATTTTATGCCGGAAAATCAGATTTAACAGGGCAAATTAGTGTTGATTTATCGCAGGAAAAACCCAATATCATGGCAACGCTTTCTTCCGAATACCTTTCTTTGAATGATTTAGTGCCGGAAAAAGACGAACCTGTTTCACGCACTCAAACAGTGACAGCCAAAACGAGCACTCTTAAAAAACTCTTTTCCGATCAAACATTGGATTTAACCGCATTAAAGACTTTTGATGCGACGTTTTCTTTGAATTTGAAAAATGTAGATCTCGGATCTGATTTAACGGAATATGTGGCGTTAAATACTAAAGGGCAATTAAAAGATGACGTCTTAACGGTTGCTCCATTGAATGTGGCTGCATTGGGGGGAACGACGTCTGGTCATATAACGGTGTCAGCTCAGGAAGAACCAGAGATTGAGGTATCTTTATTTTCTAAAAATTTGCAATCCAATAGCCTGAAATCATTACGAACCATGATTCGAGATGTGCAGGTGGATTCCGTGGTAAATTTAAAATCAAGCGGTAATTCCGTTAAAGCATTGATGAGTCATTTAAATGGGGCGATTTCAGCTGAAATTTTATCAGGATCTATTGTTTCACCGGTCTTTAACTCATTGCCGTTGCCAGCGATGGTAATTCGTAATCAAGTTTCACCGGTTGCTTTTTCAACATCAGACCAAATCAGCAAAATTATTTGCGGTGCGGTGAATATGAAAATTAAAAACGGTATTATTCAGTTAAATAAAAATATCGCTTTGGAAACCAGTACAGTGAATTTTGTGGTGAGCGGAGATGTTAATTTAGCAGATGAGACCTTATCTTTATCTATGCAACCATCTGTTTCGGCTGCGGCATCTAAAGTGACAAATCAAGTTTTATCGCTCAGTCAAGCCGTTAAAATTGCAGGACCATTCACGGCATTAAAACCATCTTTAGATGCTGCGTCTGTTTCCTCAACGGTTGCCAAAGCGGGTTTGAATATCTTATTAGGAGATAAAATTAAAGAAGACAATACAAATTTGAAACCATATGCTTTATGTGAAAAAGCATTGGGTCGGGCATTCCCGAAAAAAGAAACTGAACCGGCGGTTAACTCGGTTGCAACTGAAAAAACGGCAGAAGTTGTTGCGCCGGCGCCGGAACCTATTTCTTTTAAAGACCAATTTAAACGGGACTTGCTTAACTCATTATCAAAGGCGTTGTCAGAATAATGTTGATTCATTTATTCGTAAAAGGTCGCGTGCAAGGCGTTGGGTTTCGGGCATTTGTTCAAAAAAAAGCAATACAGCTTGGGTTGAGTGGTTGGGTGCGTAATCGGATAAACGGAGCTGTTGAACTGATGTTGGATGGTGCGCCGGAAAAGGTAGAGATATTTTTAAAGGAATGTCGGCGAGGTCCTTATTTTGCACGTGTGGATGCTTTGCAACCCGTTTCCATTCCTGATGCTCCAATTCCCCCTATTGAACAGGGAATATGCCATATATTAGCAACGGTTTAGGATTTTAAGTTTAAATAGACGGAAGAAAAAGATAATCGCCGGGTTGAATGTTATATTTTTCAGCTATTCCACCATTGATTTCCAAAACACCGGCTACTGGCACATCCGATGAAAGAGAGGTTAAATCAAGCGGTTGAGCGTTTGGAATAATTTTTTGAATTTGTCCCTTTCTGTCAAAGAAAAGCATATCCAATGGAATCAACGTGTTTTTCATCCACATGGTCCAAATTTGATCGGTTTCACTGATAAAAATCATTCCGTTGTTGACCGATAATTGTGTCCGAAACATTAAACCACGTATTTGTTCTTGTGGGGTATCGGCAATTTCTACGTCAAAAGAATAATTTTTATCCGATGTGTGAATCAGCAGCGGAACCGCCAGTGCAGTCTTGCAACAAAAAAGAATTCCAAGTAAAAGAGCAATGTATTTTGTTTTATTCATGACGGAATTTTGCCTGATCCAATGTAATAAGACGTGTTTGGCGATATAAAGACATGAGCTTTTGCGTATATTCTTTATCATCAGGGTTATATGCCGCTAATAAGCCTGCAAAAGCACTGCCTCGTGTTTTATAATCTAGTGGGTTTAGCAATTGCCGTCCCATCCGCCATTTATAATACGGAATGGTGGCATTTAAACTGAGGATATAGGAATCTGTGGCGTCAATGAGTGAGTCAAACTGACGATCGGCATAAGTTTGTCTGTCAAACCACATTTTTTCGCCAAATGGAGCTTTAAGCGCGCGACGTCCCCAATCGGTTTGAATGCCGGCTTGAATAATGGCTAACGAAACGGGTACGGCATCTACCTTAATGAGAAGTTCATTTAATTGTGTGTCCCGTGTTTTAAAAAGAGTGCAATCATACTTTTGAAGCATTTGATTAAAAAACAGGTTTTCTTTTAATGTCCACGGTTGATTTAATTGATTTTTACGAGACAGTATTTTTAAAATAGCACGCTCTTTCAAGGTGTGCTCATTTGCGCGTAAAATTAGGGGTGCCAATGCTTTTGCAAAAAGAACAGGGTTGCCGTTTTGTGGAAAATCTGCCGGAAAATTTGTTAAAAACAAGCGAGGGACAGAATCAATTTCCGCATTGAAGAAAAGTTGATCCAAAGCCAGTGTGTTTTGCGGACTGATTTCATGACCGGTTACGGGCGTCTGAAGTGCGTCAATTAAAGCGTGTGTTTCAGATTCTTCCGTATGCCATAGAAAAAGAACTCCGAGTAATAAAAGCAGCAAGGCAGCACACACTAAAATCAGTAAGTATTTGACAATTCGTTTCATGCTTTTTTCCTTTGCTTTATCAATAATGCTTTAACGTCTGTCCATAAAATTCCTTTTGTTAAAAAGAGCGGAACCAAAAAGCTGATGATACCAACGCAGACAAAAAGAGCTAATAAGAAAATGGGGTATATTCCGTATAAATCAAGCCACAGCGGGATAAGATGATGCACAAGTAACAATAAAGAGAATAAGCAAATTCCCATAAATGCTCCGGCAAAAAGGATACAGCGGGTTCGGTAGAAGAATAAGGCATCCAAATTAAAATCACCTTGTTTTCGTAATCGGTAAATATATTGTCCCGTGTTGACCCAAACGGTGAGCGTGGTAGCCAGCGCAATTCCGATATAACCCCAAAATTGCATAAAAATAAGGGCCAAAACAGCATTCAAACAAACCCCGACAACAGCGATTCGCACCGGCGTTGCTGTATCGCCCCGTGCGTAAAAGAAAGGAGATAACGATTTGGTAGCCATATAAGCCGGTAATCCAAAAGCAAAACAAATTAAAGCATTGGCCGTGTGAACCGTATCAGCAGCCGTGAATGCCCCGCGTTCAAATAAAACGCTGATAATCGGATAAGCCAGTAAAACCAATCCGATCATGGAAGAAAGCGACATGGCCAGTGCTACTTCTAACCCTCGGTTGAGATTTCGGTTAGATTCTACAATATTGCCTAATTTTATGTTTTGGCTCATGAGAGGCAATAATGCTGTTCCGATTGCGGAGCCGATAATACCGATGGGTAATTGAAATAAGTGATGCGCATAATTCAGCCATGAAATCGCTCCCGCACCCACAAAGGAAACGAAAAAGGTATCTAAAAATAAGTTGATTTGATAGACTCCGGAGCCAAATACGCCGGGGAGCATTTTTTTGAGCAGTGTTTTCACGCCCTTTGTTAAATGAAAAAGTGCTTTAACGGGGCCAATGAGTCCAAACAGAAATCCGGATTTTTTCAAGGCATAATAAATCCAAATCAATTCAATAAATCCGGCCAATAAAACACCGATGGCTAAACCGTAAGCATATTGATATTCGTGATGAATATAAGGCGCAATAAAGTATAATGCCCCAATCATAGATAAATTCAGTAGAACAGGGGAAGCGGCTGCAGCGGCAAATTTGCCGATTGAATTGAGAACACCGGAAATTAAAGAAACCAATGATACACAAAGTAAAAATGGAAAAGTGATACGGGATAGTTGGGTGGTTAGCTCTATCTTTCCGGGAATTGCATCAAATCCCGGTGCCATTAGGAACATAAAGCATGGCATTAAAATTTCCATAACAACTACGAAAAGAAGTAAAACATAAAATAAAAAGCTAAATGCAGCACGTGCAAATTGAAGAGCGTGTACTTTATCCTTTGTGTGGAGTTGTTCGGAAAATAAAGGAACAAACGCTACATTCAATGTGCCTTCCGCAAACAAAGAGCGGAACAAATTTGGAAAACGCCAAGCCACAAAAAAAGCATCCGCCATCATGCTGGCGCCTAAAAAGCGAGCAATCAGGATGTCGCGAATAAAACCGACAATTCGGCTTAAAGAAGTAAAGCCACCAACTGTGGCAATGGACTTGATTAAGGACATATCTAAACTATATCTGATTTTGTGGCGGAAAACAAGAGTCAAAATGTAAAATTTTGTCATAAAAAAATCATTTATTTTTAAACAAAAATGTGTATAATGAGGCAAAAAAAGAAAGGACGAAAGATGAAAACAGCGTTTGTATTTCCAGGTCAGGGATCCCAAAAAATTGGAATGGGAAAGGATTTATATGACACTTTTAAAGCAGCGCGTACTGTTTTTGAAGAAGTGGATGATGCGTTAAAGCAAAATTTGAGCGGTTTGATTTTTGAAGGTAATGAAGCAGAACTGACACGCACCGAAAATGCACAACCGGCTATTATGGCAGTCGGGATGGCGATTGTACGTGTGTTGGAAACTGAAACAGGTAAAAAAATCAACGCATTATGTGATTGTGTTGCCGGCCATTCGTTAGGTGAATATACAGCACTTTGTGCTGCGGGCGCTTTATCTCTTTCTGAAACGGCTCAGGTTTTAAAAGAACGAGGATGGGCAATGGGGCGTGCCGCTGATCGGAACCCGGGCGGTATGGCGGCTGTTTTGGGGTTGCCGATTGAGCAGGTGCGCACAATTTTGGCGCAGACAGATATTGGAAATGAAATTTGTGTGGTTGCAAACGATAATTGTCCGGGGCAGGCTGTTTTAAGTGGACAAACGGCTGCATTGGATAAGGTTATTGAAGCATGTCAAAAAGCGCATGCTAAAAAGGTTGTCAAGCTGGCAGTTTCCGGCGGTTTTCACAGTCCATTAATGGATTCTGCCGCAAAAAAAATGAAAGAAGTTTTAGCGGATATAGAATTAAAAAAACCACTGGTGCCGGTGGTGTCTAACGTATCGGCACGTTTTGAACAAGATCCGGTTGAAATTAAAAATTTATTGGTGCGTCAAGTGACGGGATCGGTTTTATGGACGGATTCGGTGCGTTTTATGAATGAACAAGGGGTGAATACGTTCGTTGAATGTGGCAATGGCTCTGTTTTAACCGGTTTAATTAAAAAGATTTTGTCTGAACCGCATTTCATTAATTTAAATTCAGCACAAACGGTACAATCTTTTTTTTAAAGGGCCCTGACTCCCTAATACGGCATCGTGTTTTATGTGCGAGATTGGGGCGATAAGAAAAAAAACGGCTTTTGGAATGAAAGCCGTTTTTTAATATTCTCTTATTTTATAATCCCACCGCCTAAAATCAGATCATTTTCATAAAAAACAACAGATTGACCGCGTGTGAGTGCTTTTTGAGGCGTATCAAATTGAACAAAAACATCTGTGCCATTAGTTTGAATAGTTGCCGGAACCCATTGACCGGCAGAACGGTATTTGGCCAAAACAGGCATTGGTTGTTTCGGTGCTTTTTCCAACCCCATCCAGACGCAATCCGTTGCTGTGCAACTGGTTTGCAACGTTTCTTCTTTTGTCCCTACAATTACACGATTATGAGTTGCATCTATGTCAATCACAAATAATGGTTCGGGATAGGCAATCCCAAGCCCTTTACGCTGACCGATTGTGTAATTCCAAAAGCCGTTATGTTCTCCCAACACTTTACCGGATGAAAGCACAATTTGACCAATACGCGGTTTTTGATTCAATAAATCAGCGTAATCACCGGCATAAAAATCCTGACTGTCGGCTTTATCCGCTACCGCCAAGCCGCGTTCACGTGCCATTTGACGTGTTTGTTCTTTTGTCAATTCTCCTAATGGAAATAAAGTATGGGCCAATTGTTCTTGAGTTAAGCGATAAAGAAAATAGCTTTGATCCTTTTTCAAATCCGCACCACATCGGAGAGTTAAGCGATTGTTATAGCGTGCAGCGCGCACATAATGACCTGTGGCAAAATAATCAAATTGAATGCCTTGTTTTCGTGCTTCTTCAATCAAAAGGCCAAATTTCATCAGCGTATTGCATTGGATACATGGATTAGGTGTTTCCCCAGATAAATACGCTTGTTGGAAATAGCTTAAAATTTGTTTTTTATAAGCTTCGGATAAATCCAAAAGATAAGTTTTAATGTGATTGTTTTTTCCCCATTTTTGGATATCTTTTAAATCTTTTTTTTCAAAATGGCCATAACAAGCATTTTTATCGGATGTTGAAATTGGAATATCTGTGTTGTAAATAGACATGGACAGACCGATAACCTTATATCCTTGTTCTCTTAAAAGTAATGCAGAAAGTGTAGAATCCACACCGCCGCTAAGGCCGACTGCAACCGTTTTCATAGACTGCTCCCGCTTAGGAATAAATAGGCCGTATAAAAAGCATAAGCCGTTAAGAAAAGGCAGCCGATTGGTCTTGAAATTTGTTTTTTCCAAAAGGCAATACCAATTAAAACAACGGTAACGATGCTCATTAAAACAATATCTTTTGTCATATTCATTGGGACTCGTACCGTCATAAATAAGGCTGTGAATCCTAAAATAAACAAGGCATTGTAAATGTTAGAGCCGACCACATTGCCAAATGCAACATCATTTTGTCTACGAATAGCGGCCATAACTGAAGTTGCTAATTCCGGTAAAGAAGTGCCAACAGCCACAATTGTCAGACCGATGACGGCTTCCGATACACCCCAACTTTTAGCTAAGATAATGGAATTATCTACCAATAATTTAGCACCCAGCATGGTTAAAGCAATTCCGCCAATTGCTTTAATCAAAGCCAGCCAAATAGAAAGTTTTTTTTCGGTTAGGATATTTTTTTCAAGCTCTTTTTCTTGTATTTGTTGTTTTTTATCGGATTTATAAGAATAATAGACGTAATAAAATAATAATCCAACCAAAATAAATCCCATTAAAAATGTGATTTTCCCCCATAATACGGAAATAATTAATGCAAGCGAAGATAAAACAAGGAAAAACCCATCTCGTTTAAAAGCCGTCAAATCTATCCGAATAGGGGTAATAACAGCAGCCATCCCTAGTACCAGCAAAATATTGGCAATATTGGAACCTACAACATTCCCAACAGCAATTCCGTCCGATTTTTGAACAACGGCGATTAAACTGGTTAATAATTCCGGGGTGGAAGTGCCAAATCCGACCAGCGTCAGACCGATTAATAAGGCCGAAACACCCAGTCGTTTTGCCAAAGCAACGGCTCCACTAACCATGGTATCCCCACCGAAAGCCAAAAGGAATAATCCCAAAACTAATAAAAGATAAACCATTATTTCCCTTCCATGTTGAATGATATATATTATATAGGGAAAGCTATTCCTGTGCAATATTTTTTGAAAAAAGCTTTATGACATAAATATGACAAGAGAAAGACAGTATTGTTACAATTTATGTCATACAATGATATTTTGATGTATTCCTTTGAAAATTTTGTTATACGAACAAAATGTTTTTAATTCTAAATTAGGAGTAGCTATGAAAAAAATTTTATCCCTATCCATATTAACGCTTGCTTTAGGTGTTTCAAGTTCAGCTTTAGCAGCGGGTTATCAACTCAGTGAATATTCGGCAACAGGATTAGGTCGTGCATTCGCTGGCGCCGGTCTTGTGGGAGATGATTATTCCGCTATCGGATATAATCCGGCGGGAATGGCCGTTAACGAAAAATCAGGGATGCAAATTGGGGCAACTTATGTTGGAATTCGTTCTAATGTTAATGGGTCGGATACCTTTGCGATGGATGCTTCAAATCCTTCTTCAGTCGCAACAGGATATACGCGTTCTGGAACAGCTTCTCCTTATATTACACGGGTGTTGCCTGAAGCGTTTGGTCAATATAAAGTGAACGATCGAACAACAATAGGTATCGGTTTTTATGCCCCGTTTGGATTGGCAACGGATTATAAAAACAGTTGGTTTGGAAATTCACATGCTTTACGTTCGGAAATTTTGGGATATAACATTAGCCCCTCTATTTCATATCAGCCGATTGATTGGTTGACAGTGGGAGCTTCTTTGAATATTCAATATGCAAGCGCGAAAATCACCAATAAGGCACAAACATGGATGGATGGTTTGGGAGCCATATATGCAGGCAATTTAAAACAGGCTAATTTAAAGGGAGATGATTGGGGAGTTGGTTACACTGTTGGGGTAATGGTTGAGCCGATTAAAAACACGCGTTTAGGTGTTTCTTATCGTTCTAAAATCACACATAAATTGGAAGGAACATTGGATGTAACAGGAACACCGCAAGAAGATATTACGGCTAAAATCACGACACCGGAAATGGTGTGGATTTCAGGTTATCATCAATTAACGGAAAAATTAGGCTTATCCGCAACAGCGCGATGGACAAAATGGAGCCGCTTCCATGATTTGAATATTCATGACGCATCAAATGGTGCAGCTGTCTCAAAGACAGAAGAAAATTGGGAAAGCACATGGTTTTATGCATTGGGGGCTGATTATGCTTTAACGGATGAATTAACTTTCCGTGTTGGTGGTGCTTATGATGAGCCGGCTGTAAAAAGTTCATCCAACAGAACGGCTCGTATTCCGGATGCACGGCGTTGGTGGGCTTCCGTTGGGGCAAGTTATGCAAGAGATAACTGGCAATTTGATATTGGATATTCTCATTTATTTGTTAAAGCAGTGGAAGCCAATCATGGAGCAGTAAATTCTTCTGACTTTAAAGCCAAATATTCATCGAATGCCAATTTGGTCAGTGTGAATATTCAGTATAAATTTTAATGAAGGATATTTTAATAATGGGATCTTTTTAAGGTCCCATTTTTTTACTTGCAATTCAAAAAAATCAAACGTATAACAAAAAAGTATATTATTTTGTGAAGGAGACAAAAAATGGTGATAAAAAAAGAAAAAAAAATAGAAAATAAAAAAGACGAAAAAGAATGCTCCTGTGGCTGTGGTTGTGGTTCAGATTGCCAATGTGGTTGTCAAGAAAATGGCAAATGCACTTGTGGTGATTCTTGTGCTTGTGGTTGTCAAGAAAATGGCAAATGCACTTGTGGTGATTCTTGTGCTTGTGGTTGCAACAACATGCCGAAGTGGGTGAGACCGGCTGTTACGTTGATTTCAGCCTTAACAATTTCATGGGCGATTTTAACCGTTGGCAATCAAATTAATCGTCCGTGTCCATATGCATTTCAGTCAAAGTCAGCGGGTTTCATAGGTAATGGGAAAGGCGTTCAGCCAAATGGTATGATGAAAATGCGTCGTTCTGTTGAGATGAATGAAGCTGCCATGCGGGATTTTATTATGAAAAACCCAAAAGTCCTTATTGATTCCGTTGATGCTTATTATCAAGCTTTGCAAGCCAAAGAAAGTGCTGCGGTAAAAGAAGAACCAAAAGAAGCTCCTAAAGAAATTTTAGAGGCAATCATTACTGATTCGACAAATCATGTTTTAGGGAATGAGAAAGGCTCTTTTGTAATTGTTGAATTTTTTGATTATCAATGTGGTTGGTGCAAAAAAACAAACCAAGAAATTGCGAAAGCATTAAAAAATGCTCCTAATATTCGTTGGATTTTGATTGATGCTCCGATTTATGGCCCTGATTCCGAGAGAATTGCTGGCTATGTGATGGCTGCCGGAAAACAGGGAAAATTCAAAGAAATGCATGAAGCTGTTACCAATAGTCAAGGGAGATTAGATGAAGATGCATTACTTGAATTAGGGAAAAAATTAAACTTAAATACAAAAAAGTTAGCAGCAGATGCTAATGATAAATCTGTTCAAGATAAATTGAATAAAAATAAAGAATTGGCTCAAAAATTGAACCTGCGTGGTGTCCCGATGCTCATTGTTGATGGAAAAATTCATTTAGGAGCCTTGTTCGGAGATGCTTTAGAAGATGCTGTTAAAGCTTCTAATGCTCAAAAATAACAGCAGAGCTTTTCTTGAAAACAGAAGGAGAAATCCTTCTGTTTTTTTATTGATTTTTTGCTAAAAAGTCAGTATGAATAAAATATGCAGTGTATCAAAAAAGTTTTTTGTGTTTGTTTGATTTGTATAATGATGGCCGCCTGTTCATCTTACCGAATTCCGATGATTGGCTCATCCGGTGGAACGGTGACGGTTAAAAAGGGGATGACACTGTATGCCATTTCTCGGCAAACAAATGTACCGGTTCGTACGTTGATTGAAGCGAATAATTTAAAACCGCCTTATATATTATCCATTGGTCAAAAAATCAAAGTGCCCAAAGCACAAATTCATGTTGTGAAAAAGAAAGAAACGCTTTACAGTATTTCCAAACGCTATGGCTTAACTGTTAGTCAATTATCCAGACAAAACAATATACAACCACCTTATACATTGGCGATTGGACAAAAATTGATTGTTTCCGGTGGAGAAGGAGGTGTCAGTCGGACTCAAAAATCAACTGCAGTGCGAAAAACAACAAAGAAATCAACAGTGCGTTCAACAAAGCCAATTTCGGTTCCAAAAGGTAAAAAATTTGCTTGGCCGGTTAAAGGAAAAATTGTTTCTGATTACGGTTCTCATGGGGCAGGGCAATATAATGATGGAATTAATATTGCAGGTAAATTAGGAACTCCGATTAAAGCGGCTGAAGCGGGAACTGTTGTGTATGCAAATGATGAGTTAAAAGGATATGGGAATTTGATTTTAATTAAGCATGCAAACGGATGGATTACCGCTTATGCTCATAATGAAAAATTATTGGTTAAAAAATGGCAAAAAGTTACAAAAGGACAAAAAATTGCAACGATGGGAGAAACAGGAAATGTTGCAACACCTCAGTTGCATTTTGAAATTCGGTATAAAACAAAGGTTGTTAATCCAAAAAATTATTTACAATAGGTATCAAACGTGATACAACAAAAGAAATGAGCTAGTTAAGGAGAAAATCAATGCGTTCAAAATTTATATTTGCTTTATTATGTTCAACTCTTTTTTCATCCCAAGTATGGGCGGGTTTGCCGGAAGCTTTGGAAGCTTTTGAAGCAAAACAATATACACTTGCATTACCAGAGTTTACTTATTTGGCTGATGAAAATAATGATGTTGCTTTGTATTATATGGGACGTATTTATAATGAAGGATTGGGGGTAACTGCAGATCCAGCAAAAGCTTTGGATTATTTTAAACGAGCAAGTGATGCTTATAATGCGGATGCTTCTTATCAAGCCGGAAAAATGTTACTGGATGGCGTTGGTGTTCAAGCTAACGTAGAACAGGCCATGACTTATTTGAAAAAGGCGGCTTATGCTTCTCATCCTCAGGCATTGTATGAATTAGGGGAAATTTATGCAAATGGTAAAGGGGGTGTGGAAGTTAATAATGTTTATGCCTTTGGATATTATTTAATGTCAGCTTTACGTGGGGATATGAAAGCTCAACACAAACTTTCTAAAATGTATTTTGAAGGAAAAGGAACGCCGCAAGATTATGAAAAAGCATTGAAATGGATTGCTCGTTCAGCAAATCAAGGATATGTTTTAGCTCAACGAGATTTGGCTGAATTACGCTCTTCAAATCCGCAAATGGTGAATTTCCAAGATGCCTATGCTTGGTATAGCATTATCGCTGCTTATAATGATGATGAAGTGGGACAATGGGCTAAAGAACGTCGAGATGAACTGGTTCAATCAGGTAAATTTAGAAACATAGAAGATTTATTATCTAAACAACAAGCAGCCACTGCTTGGCGACCAATATCTGCTCAACAATCTGTCCCCGCAGAAGAATTAGCTACAACCCCTCGCCCTGTTATTCCGGGTTTTAATGATCCGGAAACAATTCAAAATATCTTATTAAGTGGAGAAATCTTATTGGTAAACGGAGATCGATATGGAGTTTCTTCTGATATTTTACATCAAGCAATGGATAGCGGAGATTGGACGGCGGTTGATAGTTTGATTGAGACGGCGGCTAAAAAAGGTGATCCGACTGCTTATGGGTATATGGGTGACTTAATGCAAAAGCGAATGAAAGATGAAAAAGCAGCGGTTAGATGGTATCAAAAAGGTGCGGAAGTCGGGGAGCCTTATGCTCAATATCAATTGGCTAAAATGTATTGTGAAGGTCGCGGTATGGAAAATCCGAATATTCCTCAATGTTATAGATGGCTTTTAACTGCTGATCAACTTGCTGGATCCAGTATGAAATTTACAATTCAAAATGCAATTAATGCTGTTAAGGAAAACGCAACCCCGGAGGAATTATCTGCCGGTGAACAATTAGTTGGAACTGTAGTAAAAAATTCAATTACAGAAAACTCTGAAAAAATAGGGTTTGATTTGTTTTAAATGATATTGCCTAAATAAAAAAAACGCTTATAAATAAGCGTTTTTTTATTTGAATTTTATAAATATTGAACCCAAGAAACCCAAATAATCAGGCACATAACCATAAAAAACATGCCCAGCATTTTAAGCCGACCAACAGGGCATTCTACGATGTTTTCAGCATGATATTGCTTAACCCAATTTGGAAAAAAGAAATAAGTTAACCCCTTAATAACAAACATCAATAAAACAGCATGAATAAAGGCTAACATTGGGTATTTCTCCTTTAAATTTTAACCGATATAATGATAATGAAAAATTATTAAAAAATCCTTAAAGTATTTCTTGCATTTTTTTTGAAAGTATGGCTAAATAAAGCCTGATTTTGAACTGATAAATGTTTAACAAAAGGAGTAAAAAATGTCAGTAAGAGTTGCTATTAACGGTTTTGGCCGTATTGGTCGTTTGGTTTTCCAAGCCATTACAGAGCAAGGTTTATTGGGAAAAGGAATTGATGTGGTTGCCGTTGTTGATATGTCAACCGATGCAAAATACTTTGCTTACCAATTGAAATATGATTCCGTGCATGGAAAAATGAACGCTGAAATCACAACGAAAAAATCAGATGCTTCTTTGGAAGAAGATGATATTTTAGTTGTTAATGGAAATGAAATTCGTTGTGTTCAAGCTAAAAAATCTTTGGATGAAATGCCTTGGAAAGAAATGAATGTAGATTATGTGATTGAATCCACCGGTTTATTCACACAATCCGAAAAAGCACAAGGGCACTTAAATGCGGGTGCAAAACGTGTTATTATTTCTGCTCCTGGTAAAGGTGAAGTGAAAACAATGGTGTTCGGTGTGAACGAAAATGAATTTGATCCGGCTCAACACAAAATTATTTCTAATGCTTCTTGTACAACAAACTGCTTGGCTCCGATTGTCCATGTGTTGATTAAAGAAGGTATTGGAGTTGAAACAGGTTTGATGACAACCATTCACTCTTACACAGCAACTCAAAAAACAGTTGACGGTCCGTCCAAAAAAGATTGGCGCGGTGGCCGTGCAGCTGCAATCAACATCATTCCGTCCACAACAGGGGCTGCAAAAGCTGTTGGTGAAGTGTTGCCGGTTGTGAAAGGTAAATTGACAGGGATGTCTTTCCGTGTTCCGACAGCGGATGTTTCCGTGGTTGATTTAACATTTGTTGCCGCTCGTGATACAAGTATTGAAGAAATTGATGCTTTGTTAAAAAAGGCAGCAGATACTTATATGAAAGGGACATTGGGTTATACAGATGAAGAATTGGTTTCTACTGATTTTATCAATGATTCTCGTGCCAGTATCTATGATTCATTGGCCACATTGCAAAACAATTTGAAAGGCGAAAAACGCATGTTCAAGATTGTTTCTTGGTATGACAATGAATGGGGTTATTCAAACGCATTGGTGCGCATGTTGAAACATGTTGCTTCTAAAGATGGTTTGATGTAATCGTCAGAATATAAAAGAAGAAAGCGAGGTTAATCAGCCTCGCTTTTTTTTATTTTAATTT
>CALXUD010000014.1 GCA_944391585.1 uncultured Alphaproteobacteria bacterium
AAGCTTCCAGTCATGGTTTAGATCAAGGGCGTTTGGACGGAATTCAATTTGAAGCGGCAGCTTTTACCAATTTAACGCGAGATCATTTGGATTACCATAAAACAATGGAAGCTTATTTTAACGCCAAAACGCAATTGTTTTTAAATCATTTAAAGCCGGAGGGTGTAGCGGTTTTAAATGCGGATATTCCGGAATATGAAGTTTTATTACAAAAATGTATTGAAAAGAAAAAACGCGTTCTTTCATATGGGCATCAAAAGGCTGATTTACAAATTATTAATCAGGTTCCGACAGAGAACGGGCAACAATTGACTTTAAAACTGATGAATCAAACGGTTCATGTTTTATTTCCGGTTGTCGGTGATTTTCAAGTGATGAATTGTTTGGCGGCCATTGGATTATGTTTGGCAATAGGGGCCGATCTTGATAAGTTGGTTCAATTGATTCCAACTTTGAAAGCACCGGTTGGTCGCATGGATTTGATTGCTGA
The DNA here is from genome assembly GCA_944391585.1 of uncultured Alphaproteobacteria bacterium. Lineage (GTDB taxonomy): Bacteria > Pseudomonadota > Alphaproteobacteria > CAAHEQ01 > UBA3637 > CALXUD01. The sequence continues at coordinate 491 of CALXUD010000014.1, forward strand.
ATTAGAAAATGGAGCAAAAGTGTATGTGGATTATGCGCATACACCGGATGCTGTGGAACGGGTTTTGATTTCATTACGGGCACATACAAAAGGTCGCTTGATTTGTTTAATCGGATGTGGCGGAAATCGGGATAAAGGGAAACGTCCCCAAATGGGAGCTATTGCACAAAAATTAGCGGATATGGTTTATATCACAGATGATAATCCGCGCTTTGAAAATCCAGCCGAAATTCGCGCAGAAATAAAGGCAGCTTGTCCGAAAGGAATTGAGGTGGCGCATCGGTCGGATGCAATTCGGCAGGCAATGCTGGCATTGGAAAAAAATGATGTGTTGGCCGTGTTGGGAAAGGGGCATGAGTCCGGTCAAATTATTCAAGGCATTTCTTATGCTTTTAACGATGCTGTTATCGTTCGGCAAATAGCGTTGGCGTTGAAAAAAACGCCGTTATGGTCGGCAAAAGAATTACAAATGGCTTTATCGGTGCCGGTATCCGAAACGCTCAAAGTTTGGGGAGTATCTATTGATACCCGTACATTGAAAATGGGTGATTTATATATTGCGATTAAAGGCGATAAGATGGATGGGCATCAGTTTGTTCATGAAGCTTTGGAAAAGGGCGCTGTTGCTTGTTTGGTGGATCATAAAATATCCGATGTATTGGATGAAAATCAAATTATTGTGTCTGATACGGTTGAGGCTTTTAAATCATTGGCTCGGTTTGCACGAATGCGTTCTGATGCTGTTTTTATCGGTATAACGGGTAGTTCCGGAAAAACAACAACCAAAGAAATGTTACGCGCCTGTTTGGCTGAACAAGGGTTAACGCATGCAACGGCGGGTAATTTGAATAATCAACTAGGGGTTCCGTTAACCTTGACAAATATGCCGTTAGAAGTGCAATATGCTGTTATAGAAATGGGGATGAGTCATGCGGGTGAATTAACGGAGTTATCTGATTTGGTTCGGCCGGATATGACGTTAATTACAATGGTGGGACCGGCACATTTTGCATCTTTTAAAGATGAGGCAGAAATTGCCGCTGCTAAAGCCGAAATTTTCCGCTATCAAAATCGGTATGGAACAGCGGTTTTGAATCGGGATAATTCTTTTTATCAATTCTTTGCCGATGAAGCAACGAAGCAGGGAATTAAAAACATTACATCTTTTGGGGTGAATCAAAAAGCGGACTTTATTTTAAAAGACGAAATTCTTGAAAATGATTTAACGCATGTCCTAGCTGATTTCCACGGAACGGTTTTATCTTATACCTTAAACTTTGTCGGGCATCATTTTGTGATGAATTCATTGGCGGTTTTAGCGATGGTTGATGCTGTGGGAGCCAGTGTGATGCAGGCAGTTAAATCTTTGGAGCGGGTTTTTCCGGTGGCTGGTCGCGGAGCGCTGATTCCTGTTTCAATGAAGGGAAAAAAATTCTTTTTGATTGATGATGCATATAATGCCAATCCGTCTTCAGTTAAAGCCTCTTTGAATTCATTGGGAATGCGACAAATAAGTGGTCGTAAAATTGCTGTTTTGGGAGATATGTTGGAATTAGGACCGCAATCAACGCAAATGCATCTTGATTTAAAGAAGGATATTATGGATAATCAGATTGATAAAGTATATGCTACCGGTCAAAATATGGAAACGTTATATCAAGCGTTGCCGGTTCAAAAGCAAGGGGCATTTGAAAAAACGCCGCGTGCTTTATTGGAACGTTTGAGGACGGATATTGAAGCCGGAGATATTGTGTTGGTAAAAGCATCAAACGGTTCTGGTTTAAAAGTGATTGTAGATGGTTTGCTGGGAAAGGAATAGAAAATGTTGTATTGGCTGTCGTTTTTATCAGATGAAGTTTCGTTTTTAAATGTGTTTCGTTATTTAACTTTTAGAACGGGCGGAGCGGTTTTTCTCTCATTCCTGATTTGTTTGATAGTTGGACCGTATTTTATTCGATGGTTGAAATTGCGCCAAAAAGACGGGCAACCGATTCGCTCGGATGGCCCGGCAACACATTTTTCCAAAAAAGGAACGCCGACAATGGGGGGATTGATGATTGTGGGCAGTGTGATTGTGTCTGTTTTATGTTGGGGAAATTTGGCAAATCCCTATATTTGGCTTTTAATATTTGTTTTATTAGGATTTGCCGCTGCCGGCTTTTTGGATGATTGGCTCAAATTAACGAAAAAAAGTTCTGCCGGTATTTCCGGATATACTAAATTAGGATTGCAGTTTTTGGTGAGTTTAATTGCGTGTTTATCGGTTATGCATTTAGAAAAGGGCGCAATGAACACTGTTTTAACGTTTCCGTTTTTTAAAAATTTATTTTTGGATTTGAGTTATTTTTATATTCCGTTTGTGCTCATTTTAATGGTAGGGGCTTCCAATGCGGTTAATTTAACAGATGGATTAGATGGGCTTGTGAGTGTGCCGGTTATTATGGCCACATTTGTGTTTATGGTGATTGCTTATGTAGTAGGACGAGTAGATTATGCTCAATATCTACAAATTTATTATGTCGCCGATGCGGGTGAAATGACGGTTTTTTGTGGAGCGATTATTGGAGCTGTTTTAGGATTTTTGTGGTTTAATGCTCCTCCAGCAAAAATTTTTATGGGAGATACAGGGTCTTTGGCGTTAGGTGGTGTATTGGGACTGTTATCTGTAATTACAAAACACGAAATTGTTTTGGCGATTGCCGGAGGAATTTTCGTTATAGAAGCTTTAAGCGATATTATTCAGGTCGGTTCGTATAAATTGCGTCATAAACGGGTTTTTCTAATGGCCCCGATTCATCATCATTTTGAGAAAAAAGGATGGCCGGAAACAACGGTTGTCGTTCGTTTTTGGATTGTATCTATTTTATTGGCATTGCTCGCGTTATCAACATTAAAATTGAGGTAAGTATGCATTTTCAGAAAATTTCAACTTTTTTAGCAAATCGGTATCGCAGTTTGGATAAAGGGCTTTTATACAGCAGCTACATCTTGATTTTTTTTGGTATTTTGTTGACCTTTGCCGCCAGTCCCAGTGTCGCCGAACGTAATGGATTTGAAACATTTCATTTTGTAAAAAGGCAATTATTTTTCTTATTTCCAATGATTGGAGCTCTTTTTATGATGAGTTTTTTAGATTCTAAAATGATTCGGCGTGTTGCGGGTGTTGGATTGATTCTTTCCATTTTATTGATGATTTTTGTATTCATTGGAGGAGTGGAAACGAAAGGTGCTCGTCGATGGATTTCACTGTTCGGGGTTGGATTACAACCATCAGAGTTTATGAAACCGTGTTTTGCAGTTGTTTGTGCATGGCTGCTGGCTTCCGGTCGTTTAATTCGTTCATTCCCGGGATATATTTTATCTCTCATTTTATTTGCCGTTATTGCCTTTTTGCTAATTAAACAACCTGATGTGGGAATGCTCATTACGGTTTTTGGAGTTTTTTGTGTCCAATTATTTTTATCCGGTATTCCTTGGAGTGTTGTATTTGGATTGGGAGGTGTTGGATTTATTTCGTTTATCGGAGCTTATTATGTTTTTGATCATGTCCGAACACGAGTTGATTGGTTTTTAAATCCTCAGCCGGGAGAAGCTTATCAGGTTGAAAAATCAATGGAAACGTTAAAAAATGCCGGTTGGTTTGGAAAAGGACCGGGAGAAGGGATCGTAAAAACGGAATTGCCCGATGCGCATACGGATTTCATTATGGCTGTGTCGGCAGAAGAATTTGGTTTTATCATAACAGCGGTTTTGATTGGTACGTTTGCTTTTTTTATTATTCGCGGTTTATATTTGATGCGCGAAGAAAATAATTATTTTAGTCAATTGGCTGTTGGCGGATTATTGACACAATTCGCAATTCAGGCTATCATCAATATGGGTTCTACGTTGAACTTGATTCCGACCAAGGGAATGACGCTGCCATTTATTTCATATGGCGGTTCTTCATTGGTTTCAATCGGGTTTGCATTTGGCATTATTTTAGGATTAACGCGGCAGCATACATTATCGCGGGGATTGGAGTAAATGAAACAAAAAAACAAAAAACCATTAGTCATCGTAACAACCGGCGGTAGCGGCGGGCATATTTTTCCAGCGGAGGCTATTTCGCAAGCTTTATTGGAAAAAGGCTTTGATGTTGTTTTTATAACCGATAAACGCGGTAAGGTTTTTCAAGGGCTTCAAGGTGTGACAGTTTATCGGTTATCGGCAGAGCATGTGATGGGGCGCTCTTTTCGTTATAAAGTGCGGGCCGCTTTTAAGTTGGGTTTTGGTGTTTTGCAAGCGTTGAGATTATTGAAAAAATTAAAACCGGTGGCTGTTGTCGGGGTGGGGAGTTATGCCTCTATTCCCGCAGTGGTAGCTGCACATTTATGGCAGATTCCGGTTATATTGCATGAGCAAAATGCTGTTTTAGGTCGTGCTAATCGGTTGTTGGGGAGATATGCTAAAGCAATTGCAACCTCCTTTAATCCAACATATAAAATGCCTCAGGGGGTATCGGAAGTATTAGTCGGAATGCCGGCAAGGCCTGCGATTTTAGAACGAGAAAAAGCCCCATATCAACCCATTCGAAAAGTTTTTCATTTGTTGATTTTTGGTGGTTCACAAGGTGCAACGTTTTTTAGTCAAAAAGTAGCGGATGCATTATTAAAATTGCCTCTCAAAATTCAAAATAAAATTGATTTGGTGCAACAAGTGCGCGCCGAAGATATGGCTATGGTTCAAAAAAAATATAAAAAAGCGGCGTTTCATCATTTGGCGTTAAAATCGTTTTTCGATAATATGCCGGATTTATTGGTTAAATCTCATTTGGTGGTGGCGCGTTCGGGGGCTTCTACGTTAACGGAGTTAATGGTTATTGGTCGGCCGGCGATTTTAATTCCTTTACCAACATCGGCTGATAATCATCAAATGGAAAATGCTAAGCAATTTTGTGATGCTGGGGCAGGCTGGTTGATTGCGGAAAGTGATTTTGATGAAGAAACATTCAATCAACGTTTAATTCGTTTGATTGAAAATCCCCAAATGTTGGAAAAAGCAAGTTTAGCGGCGCATCGGATTGCTCAATTAGATGCTGGGAAAAAAGTGGCAGATTTGGTATCTGATGTGGTGGAGAATAAAAAATGGAATTAGATTTACCTTTGAAACGGATTCATTTTATCGGCATTGGCGGTATTGGTATGAGTGCAATTGCAGAGATATTGCAGGATTTAGGATATACTGTCCAAGGATCAGACGGGGTAGACAGTGCGAATGTGCAGCGCTTAAAAAAAAGAGGTATTAAAGTTTTTATCGGTCATCATGTGCGCAATTTAAAACGTGTAGATGCGGTGGTAGTTTCCAGTGCGATTAAACCCAGTAATGTTGAATATCGGGCGGCTCAGAAATTGGGATTGCCGATTGGACATAGAGCGGAAATGCTGGCTGAAATTTTACGCTATAAGCAGGGAATTTGTATCTCTGGAACACATGGAAAAACAACAACCTCATCACTTATTACTACAATTTTATTAAGGGCTAAATTTGAGCCCAGTTTTATCATTGGGGGAATTTTAAATTCTCATGCCACCAATGCCGGTTCCGGTGATGGCAATTATATTGTAGTGGAAGCGGATGAATCCGATGGTTCATTTTTAAAGTTACCGCGTTTTGCATCGGTAGTGACTAATATAGACCCCGAACATATGGATTATTATAAAACGTTTGAAATGGTTCAAAAATCCTATGAGTTATTTATCCAAAATACGGCGTTTTATGGATTTTCTGTTGTGTGTTTGGACCATCCGGTTGTGCGAGAAGTTTTAACGCAGGTACATCATCGTAAAATTATCACCTATGGATTGGATAAAAAAGCGTGTGTGCATGCGGATCATATTCGTCATACGGATAACGGAATGATTTTTGATGTGTTTATTCGGGTCAAGAATAAATTCCGTAAAATGAAAGATGTCCAAATTTCCATGTTCGGATTGCATAATGTTCGTAATGCTTTGGCAGCGATTGCGGTTGGTTTGGAACTGGGCGTTAAAGATAATGTAATTAAAAAAGCATTAGCCAGTTTTAAGGGGATTCAAAGGCGTTTAACTTTGCGTGGGACAGTTAAAGGCGTGCGTATTTTTGATGATTATGGTCATCATCCGGTTGAGATTAAAGCTACGTTGGATGCGGTGGATGCCGCCCGAACAGGGAAAGTTGTTGCCGTTTTTGAACCGCATCGATATTCTCGTTTTAATGATTTATGGGATGATTTTTTAACTTGTTTTGAAAAGGCCGATACAGTCGTTGTTTGTCCAATATATGCCAGTGGTGAAGCACCGATAGAAGGGATTTCATCTGCGCGTTTTGCTGAAGCGTTAAGGCCGCATCATAAGCGTGTAATTGAATTGACGGATTGGAATGAATTATGTCGTGTTATTTCTCAGGAGACAAAAGCAAAAGATAGTGTGGTCTGTTTGGGTGCAGGCTCTGTTTCTGCCCGTTCCATAAAACTTGTGAAAGAATTAAAGAAGGTAAAAAAATGAGAAATATCTTTCGCAAAATTTTTAAAAAAAAGTTAGAATTGGTAGATATGTTGCCCCCATTGGAAGGGCGTGTGTCTGCGAATGAGCCACTTAAAAAACGCAATTGGTTTGGGGTTGGAGGTCCGGCTCAAGCTTATGTAGAACCGGCAAATGAATCTGATTTAGCGCTTTTATTGCGTTTTATGCCAAATGTGCCGTTAACGGTATTGGGGGCCGGTTCTAATGTTTTGATTAGAGACGGTGGAATTCCTGGTGTTGTGGTCCATTTAGGACATGAATTCGTTTTTATGAAAATGAATGCTGAAAAAAATCAAATTACATGTGGGGCCGCTACCATGATGATGGATTTAGCGCGTTTTGCCGAACAAAATAGTTTATCCGGCTTTGAATTTATGTGTGGGATTCCGGGTTCAATTGGGGGCGGTATCCGTATGAATGCCGGTGCTTATGGAAAGAGTTTAAAAGATATTTTGGTTTCATTACGGTTTATGACGGATCAGGGAGATGTGAAAGAAATTATTCCGGGTGAAATGGAAATTTTTGGCTATCGTAAATGTTTTTTACCAACAGATTGGATTTTTTTAAGTGCTACTTTTCAGGGTAAAAAAGTTGAAAAATCTATTATTGCGCAAAAAATGGCAGAATATCAATTGGCTCGGAAAAAAGCACAACCGATTGGGGTAAAAACAGCCGGTTCCACTTTTAAAAATCCGGAAGGTTTACAGGCATGGAAATTGATTGATAATGCGGGAATACGCTCGTTGCGTGTCGGTGATGCCGTGATTTCCGATAAACATGCTAATTTTTTGGTGAATCAAAATCAAGCAAGTGCTAAGGATATAGAATCTTTGGGTGAATTGATTCGTCAAAAAGTATGGGAAAGTAGTGGAGTTGAATTGGAATGGGAAGTTAAACGCATAGGAGTTGAAAATGAAACAAAATAAAAAAATTGCGGTCATTATGGGTGGCGTTTCTTCTGAACGAGAAATTTCTTTATTAAGCGGTCAAGGGGTTTTAAACGCATTAAAAGAGGCGGGTAAAAATGTTGTAGCGATTGATTTAACCGATGATATTCCCTTATTTGTTAAAACCTTAAAAAAAGAAAAACCGGCGGTCATTTTTAATGCGTTGCATGGTCAATATGGTGAAGACGGATGTGTGCAAGGTATATTAAACATGATGCATATTCCATATACACATTCGGGAGTTTTAGCATCTGCAATAGCCATGAATAAAACATTGACCAAGAAAATTGCAAAATCTTTGGGGATTTTTACGGCGGAAGAAATGATGGTTACAAAAGAAGATATTTTGGCGGGAAAAGAATTAAAAATGCCTTATGTTGTGAAGCCAAATAATGATGGTTCTTCAATCGGTTTATTTGTCATTAGAAATGATAAAGATCGGAAAAAAATGTTGGCAAAATGGCCTTTTGACAAAGCTGTTTTGATGGAAGCATATATTCCGGGGAGGGAATTATCCGTGGCTGTTTCAGATGAAAAACCGTTGGGAGTAGTGGAAATTGTTTCAGAAAGCGGGTTATATGATTATAACAGTAAATACAATGCGCCAAGCACGAAACATTTTGTGCCGGCTCCAATTCCGAAAGATATTTATGATTCCGTCATGCAGCAGGCATTTTTCATACATCGAGCGTTAGGTTGTCGGGGTATTTCGCGTAGCGATTTTAGATATGATGATACGAATCCGACAATGCCGGATAAAGTTGTGTTTTTAGAAACGAATACCTGTCCCGGTATGACACCGACATCCCTGGTGCCGGATATTGCGCAATATATAGGGTTATCATATACGGATTTAATTTTATGGTTGATTGAAAGGGCTGCATGCGACAACTAAAAAAACAAAAGAAAAAAAGAAAAATATTCATTCCCCTAAAATGGAAAATCAGCGTCGGGGTTGTTTTTTGTTTGGGGATTGCTGGTGTTTTCTTTTTCAAAAGTCAGATTGGTCAAAATGTTTTAAAAGCTACGCAAAATGTTTATACATATGTGAAGCACAAATCAGGTTTGTATTTGCAAACCGTGATTGTGGATGGTCATGCCAGAACCAGTATTAAAGACATTAATGCTCAAATTGGTTTAACGCAAGGAATGCCTATTATGGATGTGGATTTATCGCTTGTGCGGGATCAAATTCAAGCTTTGCCATGGATTCGATCGGTAGTTGTGGAGCGGCATTTGCCGAATGTGATTTATATTAAAATTGTTGAAAAGACGCCGATTGCATTATGGCAGCATAAAAAACAGTATTGGCCGGTTGATGAAAACGGTGAAGTTATTCAAGACCATAAAACGCCTGTTGGATCGGTTTTATTGGTGGTTGGAAATGATGCGTTGGAATACACGCCGGATTTAATTCAAACACTGGAAAAATACCCACGCATTCGGGAAAAAGCACGCTCGGCCGTGCGTGTCGGCAATCGGCGTTGGAGTTTGATTTTGAATGATATTGATGATGGGCTTATTATTGAGTTGCCGGAAAGTAATATCAGCCAGGCATTGGATCGATTGATTGAAATGGATGATAAAGAAGATTTATTAAAGCGGGATTTGAAGCGCATAGATGTTCGGTTGCCGGATCGGATTATTGTGCAAAAAGGATCTGAATGAGAGTGAGGAAAAATAAAAGATGAAAGCCTGGGGTCGGAAAAAACGCTCATATATCACGGTATTAGATATTGGAACATCCAAAATTTGTTGTTTGATGGTACATTTTGATAATGACGGCATTCCTGAGGTTGTCGGTTTGGGATATGCTCCCGCAAAAGGGATTAAAAGTGGTGTAATTGTGGATTTAGATAAAGCGACGGATTGCATTGGTGTTGCTTTGGCTGAAACTGAAAAAATGGCGGAACGAGAAATTAAATCTGTTGTGGTTAACATCACTTCCAGTAGCTTAAAGTCGCATCATTTATTCTCAGAAATAGAAATTGAGGATGGTAAACAAATCACAGCCGCAGATGTCAAGCGTTTAGTGCATGGAGCATTGGATTCGTTTTTAACGCCGGAATTGGAAATTATTCATCCGTTTCCATTATATTATACGGTTGATGGGGAAAAGGGAATTACTGATCCACGAAACTTATATGGACATAAATTGGGTGTGCATTTACATGTGATTACATTACCCGAATCTCAATCCAGAAATTTAGTAACTGTGTTGGATCGCTGTCATGTGAGTATAGAAGCTAAAGTAGCAACACCTTATGCTTGCGGATTAGCTGTTTTGACGGAAGAGGAAAAAGATATTGGGGCAGCTGTTATTGATTTTGGTGCCGGTACAACCAGCACGGCTGTTTTTTTAAATGGGCATTTAGTCCATTTAGGTAATGTGCCGATTGGCGGGAACATAATCACTCGTGATATTGCACAAGGACTCAGCACTTCATTGGCTGTTGCCGAACGGTTAAAAACATTAAATGGATATGCATTTTTATCTCCTAAAGATGAATTAGAGCGCTTAATTGTACCGGTTTTAGGAGATGATAAAGAAACAAATTTACAAATTCCACGTTCTAATCTCATTTCTATTATTGTGCCGCGATTAGAAGAAATTTTGGAACAAACAGCAGCTATTTTAGATGCTGATCCCAGTGTGGAAATAGCAACGCATAGATTAGTCTTATCCGGCGGCGGAGCTTCTTTGCAAGGATTAAAAGAAAAAACAACCTCTGTACTAGATGCAGTTGTGCGTTTAGGACGGACTCCTTCTTTAAAAGGAATATCGGAACGATATGAAAACTATACATTTTCTACTTGCATTGGACTGCTTCGTTATATTATGATGAAAAATATCATTTTAGCGGAAGATAATACACAAAGTGTCCCGAAGAAAAAAGGATTATTAAGAAAGGTTATGGCATGGTTGGAACAGAATTTTTAGAAACGGTTGATACGGGGCTTTCTATTGGATTAGCAACGCCGACACCTGAAGTTTTATTGACACCCAACATTGGCGTGATTGGTGTGGGAGGTGCTGGCGGTAATGCAGTTAACAACATGATTGAGTCCGGCTTGAACGGTATTTCTTTTTTTGTTGCTAATACTGATGCCCAAGCTTTATCTAAATCATTGGCGAGTGAGCGTATTCAATTAGGGGTTACAATTACACAAGGGTTGGGTGCAGGCTCTAAGCCGGAAGTGGGACAAGCATCCGCAGAAGAATCAGCCGAGAAAATTAAGGAATCATTGACGGGATTGCATTTACTATTTATCACGGCAGGTATGGGCGGTGGTACGGGAACAGGCGCAGCACCGGTAGTGGCTAAAATTGCTCGTGATATGGGAATATTAACGGTCGGAGTTGTCTCCAAACCGTTTCGATTAGAGGGGGCTAGACGGATGCGAGTGGCAGAAGCCGGTATTTTAGAATTGCAAAAATATGTGGACACATTGATTGTCATTCCGAATCAAAATTTGTTCAGAATCGCAGCTGAAAATACAACGTTTGGTGAAGCATTCAAAATGGTGGACGATGTTCTTTATAAGGGTGTGAAAAGTATTACCGATTTGGTGTTAACACCGGGGTTAATCAATTTGGATTTTGCCGATTTGAAGACGGTTATTTCTTCCATGGGGCGTGCTATGATGGGAACGGGAGAAGCCGGCGGTGATAACCGTGCCTTGATTGCAGCGGAAAAAGCCATTACCAATCCTTTATTGGATGATGCCTCTATGAAAGGAGCAAAAAGCATTTTAATTAACATTTCAGGAGGATCTGATTTAACATTGATGGAAGTGGATGCGGCAACGGAACGGATTCGTTCTGAGTTGCCGACTGAAGCAAACATTATTTTTGGCGCTTGCACGGATGAAGCGTTAAATGGAAAAATTCGTGTATCATTAATTGCGACAGGTATTGATCAGGATCATAGCAAGGATTTGCCGGTAGAACCAAAACCTCCTGTAGTGGAGCAGGTGGAACCTAAAGTTATTTTGCCGGAAGTATCAGAAAAAATAGAAGAGCCGGAGAAATTCGTTCAAGAAGAACTGATTAAAGTATCTACCATTATTTCGGAAAAACCAGCAGAAGAATCTGTTTTGGAGCATACTCAAGTAGATGTACAAGTTGAAACGCTTCAAACACATGTTGTGTCAGAACCCCCTTTATTTGAAGAAGAAGTGCCTGTTATTCCGGCACCGGTTCCGGTTTCTATGGTGCCGGATATTGAGCCACCGATTGATTTGGAAGGTAAAAAATCTGATGCAAATGTTAAAACGGCACGTTCCAATTTATTTGATTTAGTGCCGGGGTTAATGGGAAAATCTTATCGGGAGTCTAAAAAAGAAGCAGCTCAAAAGAAAGAAATTCCAACCATTATGGATGATCAGTTCACGTTGCCGGCTTTTTTACGGCGTAAATAAAAATGAATCGCGAAAATCTTTCAGCTCGTCAGATTGCTTTAGCGTTTTTGGGGCGACTTTCTTTGTCGGATGTGAATACGCAGATTTTATTTGATTCTTTAATGAAACGGAGTGATCTATCTGAAGCGGATAAAGCATTTGTGCGGGCATTGGTTTTATCTGTCTTGCGTCATTTGGGGCAAATTGATTTTGTGTTAAAGCAGGTGTTGGAAAAATCATTACCATCTAAATTGAAAGAAATTCAAAATATTTTACGTTTAGGGGTGGCTCAATTGTTGTTTTTGCAGGTGCCACCGCATGCGGTTGTTGATACCGCTGTTGAGTTATCCAAAAACGTGCGTTCTGGTGTATTTTCTAAATTAGTCAATGGTGTTTTGCGTTCTGTGGAGCGACGTCGAGCAGATTTTCGGGAAGTGCCTATTTCAACTAATTGGCCACGATGGTTATCTTTAGCATTAGAAAAAGCGTATGGTAAGGAAAAGACACAACGGATGATGAAGGCTAATTTACGGGAACAACCAGTGGATTTAACTGTTAAAAATCAGCCACAAAAATGGGCAAAATTATTAGGCGGAGCGGTTTTGAAAACAGGTTCTGTGCGTTTAAAAGAGGCGGGTAAAATCACGGAACGGATTGGTTTCCAGACAGGAGATTGGTGGGTTCAAAATGCCGCAGCTTCAGTTCCTGTTCAATTATTTTCTTCTTTAAAAGGGAAAAAGGTTGCCGATTTATGTGCAGCACCGGGCGGTAAAACCGCGCAATTAGCATTAGCAGGGGCGAATGTGGAAGCATTTGATGTTTCTGAATTTCGGCTTAATCGGTTGCAGGGAAATATGGAACGGTTAGGCTTTGTGGTTCAAACACGTGTGGTTGATGTGCTTTCATTGCCGCCGACACCTGTTTATGATGCAATTTTATTGGATGCGCCCTGTTCGGCAACAGGAACAATTGGGCGACATCCGGAGATTTTAATGCGGCTTCAAAAAGAAGAAGTTAACCGTTTGGTTTCGCTTCAAAAACAGTTATTAAATCAAGCGATTTTGATGACAAAAGCCGGAGGAGAGATTGTTTTTTCAACGTGTTCACTGTTGCCGGATGAGGGCGAAAAAATAATGGCTTGGGCTTTAAAAAAATATCCGTTTTTAAAACGTGGTTCTCTTCCCGCACATTTGAAATTTTTGGGAAATCAAGCAGGTGATATTCGGATAACGCCTGAGCAGGATATGGATGGTTTTTTTGCAGGACTTTTAATTAAAGAAATTTAATTAAATAAAAACACCCGATTAGCAAAACAAAAAAGACGATTGATAACCAACCCAGATTTTTTTCAATAAATGTTTTCATGGGCGCGCCGTATTTCCAAAGCAACCAAGCAATAAAGAAAAAACGAATACCGCGCGCAAATAGCGAGGCAATGATAAAGACCATTAAATCCAAATGAACAACACCGCTGGCGATGGTGATGATTTTATAGGGGAACGGTGTCAGTCCGGCCATAAAGACAATCCAAGCGCCATATTCATGATAGGATTGTGTGAATTTATCAAATTGAGCCACGGCATTATAATGATTTAAAACCCATAAGCCGACGGAATCGTATAACACGTCGCCGATAAAATAACCGAAATAACCGCCGAGCACGCTGGAAATAGTGCAATAAAGAGCAATCTTGAATGCTTCATTCCGACGGATTAAAACCAGAGGAATCAATAAAATATCCGGCGGAATAGGAAAAAAAGAACTTTCGATAAAAGAAACAACTACTAAAATGGGAAGAGCATAGGGGCTTTCAACCATGCGGATGGCCCAATCATATAATGCTCGCATCATTTTATTCCAAAATTTTATCATGATTTTTTTGACTTTCACAAAAAGAGGTTTTATAATTTCACAAAGGATAACTTCTTTGAAAGGAAAAAGCAATGAAAAAAATAGCTGTTTTAATCTGTGCTTCTTTAATGTTAATTGGATGCGGTATCGGGGATACAAATACAACCTATGCTCGGCGTGATATTGGAGTACAAGGCGAATATGAAACCGGACAAATTGTTGATATGATGCCGATTAAAACAGAAGGATCAAATGCAGTTGGAGGATTGGCAGGTGGTATTGCAGGAGGGGCAGCCGGTTCTATGATTGGAGGAAACACAGCTGTAAATATTATCGGCGCGACAGCAGGAGCTGTTGCTGGTATGATGATCGGGGCTAAAGCAGAAGAAGCTTTAACATCTGATTCAGCTTATGAGTTCGTGATTCGGAAATCAAATGGTCGTTATGTAACAGTTGTACAAACAAATGAACTTAATTTACGTGTGGGTGATCGAGTTTATTTAAGCGTTGTTGATGGAACAACTCGTATTCGTTCCCGTGTAAATTATTAATTAAAAAATAGTTTTTATAAGTTGACAAAGGGTGTAAAATATTTTAAAAAATAATCATTCATTTATCTTAAAAAAAGGATATTGCGTGCACGATTTTTCTAAGGTCATATTCTTTTGTTTTATTCTGTTATTTTCTTTTTCGGCATTATGTTTGGATACAAAGACGAAGAATATACACTATTTCTTTTTGGGAAATGATTTTTCTCAAGATGAGGTTATTCCTTTACCACCGGTGTCAGGATGTCATTTAACTGCATCAGATTGCACAGGCAGTACCCCTTTTTTTGATGCGGAAAATTGCACGTGTTATTGCGATAAAACAAGTTCGGATTGTTTAGAAGATGAAATTTTTAACGAAAACTATTGTCGATGTGAACCATGTCCAGAAAAAATGATTCCTCAAAATGGTCATTGCATATGTGCAAATGAGTATTTGGTGGAGAAAGAAGACGGAACGGGATGTTATTGCCCTTATGAAGGGGATATATGTGATGAAATAAGTGGAAAAATCATTTCATCCGATTGTTTAAATTGTGTCTGTCCTGATGGAACAACAGAAAATAATGAAGGAATTTGTGTGAAACAGTGTTCTTGCCCTGCGGGAGGAGAATATGATTCTCAACTGGATTTATGTATAGCAAATTATGAAGGACAAAACACATCTTGTGTTGATGCGACAGGATTAAGTAAAGCCTTATGTACAGACAGATCAGATCCTTGTTGTTGGGTAAATCTTTCTTGCCAGATACATAATAACGAACCTGTATTACTATTTCAATCACATACTTGCTGTGAGAAAACAGGTGATATAACCAGCAAATATATGGATATTATGAAAGTTAGCGGAACAAATGGACATGAATATTATGAATTATTTGGTTATGGCTCGTTTATTGTGATAGATGCGGTTTGCAAAGATAATGTGGATACAATTGGCTGCCAATTCAGATTTGTTGATCGGTGTTGTGCAAATCGCTCTTTTTTATCTTCTATGCGACATCCTTGTGGAAGTTATTTAACAAGAGAAGTTTTTATTCCTAAATCAATGGGGATTTTGTGTCCAAATCAATATATATATGATGATGAAATAAAAAAATGTATTTATAAACCGATATGTTAAAGAAAAGGAAAAAATAAAATGTCAAAAATAAAATATGTTGTTTTTTTTATTATCGGAATTTTAAGCCTTTGTAAAGGAAATCGAAATTTATTAGCGGAGGAGTGGATGAGTTCTGCTCAAGCAAAAGAGAATTTATATGAAGGATTTCCTGCCATTCTTAGTGGGGGATGTTCTGCTTGTGCTTTTGGCTCTGTCCCCCCTGAACCGGAATCAACTTAATGGGATAAAAATATGAAAAAAACAATCAATTAGGGCGTTCTATGGTAGAGATGTTAGGTGTGCTTGCTATTATTGGGGTTCTTTCCGTAACGGCAATTGCGGGGTATCGGTATGCAATGGAAAAATATGCAGCAAATACATTGATTAATGAGTTAAATTTGTTTGCACAAGATGCCATTTCTGGGCATGTGGATACGGACTTTCAATTTTCTATTGAAAATCAATTAAAAACGGCAAGTGGCTGGTATGGTTCTTTAAGAGGACGCGTTGATATTTATGATACGTGGGATTGTGATGGCGTTCAAGATGAAGTAGATTGTTCGGTGTGGAGTATGTGGTCTAGTTATTTGGATGATGGGAAAGGTTGTGTTAATGCCCCAATAGCCATTGTTCATTTTAGTGGTATTCCTACTGGAATTGCGCGGCATATTATTCAGGAACAAATTTCTAATGTTCCTCTCAAAAAAGCGTCTTGTTTAGGGGAAAATTTTAGGAAGTAAAAGGTGAAAATATGACAAGAAAAGCAAAATATATATGGTTTTTATTATGTGGATTATGTAGTATTTTTTCAAAAACAACTCAAGCAGCAGAACCCGCTTGGAGTTTTGGCGTTGACGCAACGCAAGTAACTTGTCTGATTGATGAAGATGGTGCTATTTTTTGTTATGAGGGTATGTCTTAATGCCTTCAAAATTTGCTGTTTTTAAGTATGATTATATCCAACATAAAGGTTATTATCCTAAATGTGTAAATTTGGGTGATTATATTCAATCACTCGCAGCAATGCAATATTTACCAGCGGATGTGTCATATATTGATCGGGACAAAATTGCTTCGTATCAGGGTAAATCGGTTAAATTGATTGCCAATGCGTGGTATCATTCGTTTGAAGGAAATGCAGTTTTTAATAAACAAATAACACCTCTTTTAACATCTATTCACATTAATAATGTTGATGAAGTGAGTGCGAAAACATTGGCTTATTTTAAAGCGCATGAACCGATTGGTTGTCGGGATTTAACGACTTTAAAATTTTTGCAAAATAAAGGAATTCAAGCTTATTTTTCCGCTTGTTTAACATTAACGCTGGATTTGAAATATCCTGAGGCTGATTTAGAACCTTTGCAACTCAAAACAGCAGCGCCTCAATTTTATGGAAAAAAAATTATTTTATGTGATTATGATTTATCTCAAAAAAATGAAATTAATAACTATTTAAAAGATAAATTAAAAAAATATCCATTAAAGCAAGCCTTTTTTACTTCTCATGCATTAGCTCATATGTCAACACAGGAGCAACGGTTTAAAATTGCTAGTCAATTGATTAATGAATATGCAAAAGCAAAATTAGTTATTACATCTAAACTACATTGCGCGTTGGTTTGTTTGGCATTTAAAACACCGGTTATTTTTATTCCTTCTTATTATGATGAAAATAGATTTCCCGGCTTAATTGAGTTGTTAAATCATATTTATTATGACAAAAAAAAGAAAAAATTAATTATTCATGTTAAATTTGATAAAGATGGAAAAGTTGTTAATTCAACAAAATACTTAAAATACGCTGAAGCCCTTAAACAACAAGCATCAGATTTTGTTCGTGAAGAAAAAAAAGAAACAAAAAAAGATACCATTTCCCCGGCTTTTCAAGAAAATAATATCCCGATAGTGTTTTCCGTAAATAATGATTGGGCTCCTTATTTGGGGGTTACCATAGCTTCTTTAGTTGATCATATCAATCAAAAAGATAATTATGACTTAATTGTATTTCATAGAAATGTAAGTAATGAAAATCAAAAAAAGATAAAAAAAATTGTGAAAAATTACAGGAATGTTTCTGTGCGTTTTTTTGATATGAATCCTATTTTAAATTCTTATAGAGAAAGTGATTTCTTTTTAACCGGACGATTAACATTAGAAACTTATTTTCGTTTTTTTATTCCAACTATTTTAGATCAATATGAAAAAATCGTGTATTTGGATTCTGATTTAGCGGTTTTAAAGGATATTGCTCTTTTGTTTAAAATTCCTGTTGATTTAATAGCAGCTTGTCCCGGATTAACAGGACAATGTGCGGCATCATATATGCCGGATAAAGCCAAGTATTTCAAAAAAATAAAAATTAAAAATTTACATAAGTATTTTAATGCAGGTATTTTAGTGATGAACTTAAAAACAATGCGTGCAGAAAAGTTTACAGATCAGTTGATGCAGGCTTTACAAAAAATTAAGCATCCGCAGCAGCATGATCAAGATATTTTAAATATGGTATGTAATCAACGGGTACAGATGGTTGATGTAGCTTGGAATTTTCCTTGGTTATCTGAATATCAATGGTTCTATAGGGTATTATTACCAAATGATTTATTGTCTCAATGGTATAAAGCAAGTTTAGATCCTTTTATTGTTCATTATGTACATCGAAAACCATGGCAATATCCGGAATGGCAATATGCTTTACATTTTTGGAAGTATGCTCGGAGAACACCTTTTTTACAGGACATTATTGAAAAAAATTTAATTTATTTAGAACCTCATTTTTTACCCTTTAAAGAGCATATTCTTTATATTGGATGGGCTAAAATAAAACGATTTGTTGTTTCTTTGAAAAATAAATCTAAGCAAATGGTCTGGGCCCTTCATCAAGATGCTTTATGCCAAGCAAATAAAATAGAAAAAAACCGCTGATGGTTTCAGCGGTTTTTATTTATTTTTATTGTTGGATAACTAAATTTGTTGCACACAATTTACCATTTTCTTCTTTTAATTCGTAAGAAATAGGTTGATTTTCTTCTAAACGGCGTAATTTTGCTGCATGGACTGCCGTAATGTGAACAAACACATCTTTTCCGCCATCATCCGGAATAATAAATCCATAACCTTTTCTAAAATTAAACCATTTTACTTTACCTGATTGCATTGAAAGACTCCTTTATGTAAAAAATACCTTATCATCGGCGAAAATTCGGTCGTATGGTCGGTTGTAGGAAAAGAAAAATGACTTAAAAAATCAACCAAGTGAATTTCCAGTTTATTTTTATCCCCCTCGATACAAACAACATCGAAGACAAATTTATTATAGGAGGTTTTCTTTGAAAAAGCAATGCTTTTAATTTACTTTAACGAAAGGATTGCATTTGCAAGCTCAAAAGCCGGATTGAGCCCGCTTTTGTGCTTTGAAAGAGGCTTTTGTCCCAATAAAGAGGCATAGCCTTTTTCATATAATGCTTTTAAAAAGCGTTTGTGTTTCGGACCAATCATTTTATCGGGGGCGAAAATGGACACAGGTAGTCCTGTGGCGCAGCATTCCGAACACATGGAAATAGAATCACCCGTAACAACAATCATATCTGCCGTGGACAATAAACCAAAATAAGGGTTTTCTGTTTTATCCCCAAATTGATAAAAGAAAATAGGGTGTTTTGTTAAGCCGATTTTAAGAATATTAATTACACTTTTAGGTGTGCGTCGTGATGTTGTGAGCAAAATAGAGCCGGGATTCATATTTTGAATTTCTTGAACCAGTTTATGAGCCATTTCGTCCGTAAAAGGTTTATCTTTAGTCGCACCACCAACAATAACGGATAAACGCGGATGCGGAAAATCTTTAAATTGCGGTTCCCATTTTTGACGTTCTTGTTCTAATCTATCGGGTGTAATTCGATGAGGGGCGCCCAAAAAGCGTACTACATTTTTGGTATAAAACGGCATTTTGTCATGTTCGGGTAAAGCAATAATTGCCGCCTTTTTAAACCCATAACGTCCTGGGTTCATTAACTGAATGATTTTGCTTTTCCCATTGGATTTTTTTAAAATATGCAAAGCAACCGGATATGAACGCCGTCCCGCACTTAATACAATATCGGGCCAAGGGGGGGTCAGTTGTTTCTTGGTCTCTTTTGTAATCCCAATCAATGAGGAAGCACGGATGAAATTTGGCAGTTTAACCCATTTGGTATAGCGGATTTCTTTTCGTTCAAAAGGCGTTTTCAACGCTTCGGCAACCCCCAGTAATTGATTGACGTTTCCCATTCGATCATCGGTCAGTAGCCAGATTTTTTGCATTTACTTTATCCTTTTCCATTGTTCTTTTGATAAAAGTATTGTATCGTAAAACAAACGGATTGAAAAGATTTTTATGATGAAAGGGGAAAATATCCATGCGTTTTACTTGTTTTTCTTTATTTGTTACGACTTTTTTTATAAGTATGTCGGTTAATGCACAAGTTGCACAAGCGCCGCAACCGTCCATTGAATCGCGTATTTATATTCCGACTGAGGAAGAATTTCAAAAAATGACTTCGGAAGAACAGAATGCTTTTCAATCAGCAGGTATCATGCCAACCCCGTCTGCTCAAACGGTTCCTGCTCCGGCAGTAGTATCAGAAAAGCCTCAAAATAAAGTTGCGTCGGCTCCTGTTCGGGCAAATCCAAAAGCCGTTCCGGCAGAGAAAAAGCAGGTCCCTGAAATGAATAAAAAAGAAGAGGTGAAAGCTTCAACTCCGATTACGGTATCGGAAGCTCAACCCGCTTTGAAAGAGAAAAACGCGGCATCGGAAACGCCTCAACCTGCACAAAAGAAAGAAAAATAATCTACGAAAACGCTTTAAAGAGTCAGAACTTGTTGTAAATCTTTGAAATAAAAAACACCGCCGATTTTTTAGCGGTGTTTTCGTATTTAAAACACAGAATAAGGTGTTTAAATGCTGCGTTTCAAACGTTGTTTTAGTAAGGTAAGCTCTGCGCCAAATTCAACCGGAGCTTTGGTGAATTTCGCCATATATTCGCCTTGTGCTTCTGCATCTTGTAATGCCAAGTTTGCATCAACAGCCATGAGAGCATCAAATTGTTCGGCACTCATTGGTAAACCGCTCCAATTCATATCGTTGTATTCCGGAGATAATCCTAAAACGGTTTCATGAGCTTTCTTTTCTCCATGAATACGACCGACAATCCATTCCAAAACGCGCATGTTTTCGCCAAATCCCGGCCACATGAAATGGCCATCGGCATCTTTACGGAACCAGTTGACGCGGAAAATCAAAGGACGATGTGTCAATTTTGAACCGACATCAATCCAATGATTCCAATAATCGCCCATATTGTAGCCACAGAACGGTAACATAGCCATCGGATCACGGCGAATCGTTCCTGTTTTCCCTTCAGCGGCAGCTGTCATTTCTGATCCCATCGTGCTGGCCAAGTAAACGCCATGTGTCCAATCAAAGCTTTGATAAACCAATGGGGTATTTGTTGCTAAACGACCACCGAAAATAAATCCGTCAATCGGAACACCGGCCGGATTTTCCCAATTGTCATCAATTGTTGGGCATTGGCTGGCTGGTGCCGTAAAGCGGGAATTTGGATGTGCTGCCGGTGTTTCGGAAGCTGGTGTCCAATCATTTCCTTGCCAATCAATTAAGTGGGCTGGTTTTTCATCGGTCATGCCTTCCCACCATACATCCCCATCGTCTGTTAATGCGACATTGGTAAAGATTGTGTTTGCACGGCAGGATTCTAACGCGTTTTTATTCGTTTTTGCGCTTGTTCCCGGGGCAACGCCAAAGAAACCCGCTTCCGGATTGATGGCGTATAAACGACCGTCTTTCCCCGGTTTTAACCAGGCAATGTCATCACCAACGGTGGATACTTTCCAATCTGATAAAGAAGCTGGAGGAATAAGCATCGCTAAATTTGTTTTTCCGCAAGCAGATGGGAATGCCGCCGTTACATATGTTTTGCGCCCGCCTTTTTCTAAGCCCACAATCAACATATGTTCAGCTAACCAACCTTCTTCATGTGCCATTGTGCTGGCAATACGTAAAGCTAAACATTTTTTGCCCAACAATGCATTTCCGCCGTAACCACTACCGAAAGAAATGATTTCACGTGTTTCCGGAAAGTGTGTAATATAAGTGTTTTCCGGATTGCAAGGCCATGTAACATCTTTTTCGCCGTCTTTTAGTGGGCAGCCAACAGAGTGCAAGCATTTCACGAAATCATCGTTGCCCAAAACATCCCAAACGGCTTTGCCCATGCGGGTCATAATGCGCATATTGGCCACAACGTATGGAGAATCGGTAATTTCAATCCCGATTTGTGCAATGTTGGAACCAAGTGGCCCCATAGAGAACGGAATAACATATAAAGTGCGACCTTTCATGCAGCCGTTCATCAAGCCGTTCAATTTTTCTTTCATTTCTTTAGGATCAGCCCAGTTGTTGGTTGGACCTGCATCAATTTCATTTTCGCAGCAAATAAATGTACGTGATTCAACGCGTGCCACATCCTTTGGATTAGAACGTGCTAAAAAGCTATTTGGACGTTTTTCTGGATTTAAACGAATAAATGTCCCAGCTTTAACAAGTTTATCACAAATAGCGGTGTTTTCTTCTTCTGAACCGTCACACCAATAAATTTCATCAGGAGTTGTCAGTGCGGCAACTCCATTGACCCAGTCAATGACCTTTTGATTCGTTGTTGGAATTGTATTTTGTTTCATATATTTCTCCTTCTTTTATTACAATTTTGTGAAATTGAAAGTATCTTACGGGGGTTGTTAAAAAAAGTCAATAAAGAAAATAAATTTTTCTGTTTTTATAAAAAAATTGACAAAATTTTAAATTTGTTATATCATGTCAAAAACGGGATTAAAAATGTCTTTTTTAGCTGAAAATTTGAAAAAACGTATTATTAAAGCAATGCCTTTAAGTACGTCCCAAGAAAAAAATCGTCTTGCTTATCGAGTGCGACAATCTTTTGATATTTTGGAAAAAACATCTATTGGCCGCAATTTATTTTTAAGATTGCCAAAGTATACTTGTTTTAGTGTTCGAAAATCATTGCAAGGAAATTTCGGGATGACTTTAAAGGATGGTGAATTTATTGGATTAGCATGTGATAAACTATCATCTTTAAAACAAGTGGTCCCTGTTATAATTCATGAGTGTGCTCATGTTATTCATAATGAGGAAACTAAAAAAATACGGTTTCAAGATCAATCGGTCTTTGAAGGATTTTTATATGATTATTTAGATGAATTAGGAGCTCGTATTTCAGAAAAAAAGATTATTCAGGAATGTATTCAAAAAAAATTGCTTTTATACAATCAAAATTTCTTTTCAAATAATCCGGCATTTTATAACACTAGAACGACATTGTATCATATTTATCAAGATATAGATGAAAGTTATTTAGATGGTTTTTTGCAAAATAATTTAGTTCTTTTCCCTCAAATTCAAGATTCAACTCGTTTTATTAGGATTAAGCATTATTTTCAGAAAATGTATCCGGAATTTTCTCCTCAGACTTATCGTCATATCCAACAACAATTTCGCAAAATTGCCAAACAAGTTCATAATAAATCTTCTAAATGCCGTTTAACTCAATTTCAAAAAAAATTATTAGCTCAAATAAATAGTCGTGAGCGGGATTGAAAAAGAGTAGAAAGTGGCGGAAAAAATAAATAAAAACTGTTGAAATTTAACGGGAAAGTTGCTAGCATATTTTTAGTTTTTTTAAAAAAAGGGAAAAATATGCTGAAAAAAATAGTAATTAGTTTGTGTGTCTTTGTGTGGTTGGGGGCTTGTGCCACATCGGATAAGACAATTTCGGAAGATACGCCGGAGAATTTATACACACAGGCCAAAAAACTCTTTGATGAAAAAGAATATGAAAAATCAGCAAAAATGTTTGATGAAGTGGAACGTCAACATCCTTATTCCGTTTGGGCTTCTCGAGCGCAAATTATGATGGCATATGCTTACTATGAAGCTAATATGTATGATGAAGCGATTTTAGCTTTGGATCGTTTTATTCAGTTGCATCCGGGGAATAAAAACACGCCTTATGCTTATTATTTAAAAGGGTTGTGTTATTTTGAACAAATTTCAGATGTGGGACGGGAACAAAAAATGTCTACGGATGCATTGGAAACATTTCAGCGGCTTATTGCATTTTTCCCAAAATCTGTTTATGTGCCGGATGCCAAGGCTAAAATTATTGTGATTTATGATCAGTTGGCGGGAAAAGAAATGGCTGTTGGTCGATATTATTTAATGCAACAAGAATTTATTCCTGCTGTGAACCGATTCCAAACCGTTTTAAAAGAATATCCTCAAACAAATCAAGTTCCGGAGGCGCTTTATCGGTTATCGGTTGCTTATATTTCTTTAGGAATGAAAGAACCGGCGGTGAAAATGTCTGATCGGTTAAATGAGCAATTTCCAGATAATTTGTGGACGAAAAAGGTTAATTCTTTGATGAAAAAGGTGAAATAATGCTTCTTTCTTTATCCATCCGTAATGTTGTCCTGATTGAAAAATTAGATATTAATTTTGAACGAGGATTAAGTGTTTTTACTGGCGAAACAGGCGCCGGCAAATCCATTTTATTAGATTCTCTAGC
Organism: uncultured Alphaproteobacteria bacterium; assembly: GCA_944391585.1. GTDB lineage: Bacteria > Pseudomonadota > Alphaproteobacteria > CAAHEQ01 > UBA3637 > CALXUD01. The sequence continues at coordinate 24,528 of CALXUD010000014.1, forward strand.
TCTTGCATTGGGCGGTCGTGCCGATACAAAATTAATTCGTCATGGAGCCGATAGTTTATCTGTATCAGCTTGTTTTGTGTTGCCCTTATCTCATCCTGCTTATTTAATGTTATCTGAGCAAGGGTTGCCGCCGGATGAAGAAATTATTTTGCGCCGTACATTAACAAAAGACGGAAAAAGCAAGGCATTTGTTAATGATCAACCGATTAGTATTTCTTTTTTGAAAGCATTAGGTGATACGTTGGTTGAAATTCATGGTCAATTTGCTTCGCATCGGTTATTAAATCCGGCAGTTCATCTAGATGTGTTGGATTCTTATGGCAACTTGGATGTGCCAATGACGAATTGTCGGCGAGCTTTTATTCAGTGGAAATATAAACAAGCTGAACGTGATAAATTAGAACAAAATTTGATGACTGCCAAAGAAGAAGAGACGTTTATTCGGGCATCGGTTAAAGAATTGCAAGAATTGGCTCCAAAAGTCGGTGAAGAAGCTACATTAAGTGCCCAACGTAATCGATTGATGAATGCTGAAAAAATTATTGAACAAATGCAAACAGCTTATTTGAAGTTAACGGAAGAGCGCACAGGTGTTTTACATCAACTTAATTCTGTTTATCGCTCTTTAGAAAAGGCCAATCAACTTGCACAAGATCAATTTAAGGATATTTTAGAATTAGTAGATGGAGCGCAAAATACATTATCGGATGCGTTGGGGCAATTAGAGAGCCAAATGGAAACTTGTGAAAGTCCGGAGGCATTAACGGCTATTGATGATCGTCTGTTTGCCTTAAAAGATGTGGCACGCAAACATCAAGTTAGTGTTGATGAATTGCCGGATTTATTGAAATCATTTGAAAAAAATTTGGCCGAATTAGATACCGGAGATCAAGCTGTGATTGCTTTACGTAAAGAGGAAGAAGAAGCTCGTTTGGATTACATTAAATGTGCACAAAAATTGTCAAAAGAACGAATTAAAACAGCGAAAGCATTGGATAAATCCGTTAATGCGGAATTGCCGGCATTAAAACTTGGAAAAGCACGATTTATCACTGAAATAACAGAATTGCCTGAAGCAGAATGGGGTGTTTTGGGGGTAAATAAAGTCATCTTTTTGGCGGCAACCAATGCAGGAATTCCGCCGGCTCCGATTCATAAAATTGCTTCCGGCGGAGAGTTGAATCGTTTTATGTTGGCACTTAAAGTGATTTTGGCGCGGGCAGAAGCTATTCCTACAATTGTGTTTGATGAGGTGGATACGGGAATAGGTGGTGCAACAGCAGATGCGGTGGGAGAGCGGCTTTCTATTTTAGCTAAAACGCATCAAGTGTTAGTCGTAACACATAGTCCTCAGGTTGCTTCTTATGGATTGCATCATTGGACGGTTGTAAAAAATGAAACAAAAAAAGGTGTTTTGACATCTATCAAGGGACTGGATTATGAAGGGCGTTTAACGGAAATTGCCAGAATGTTATCCGGAGCAAAAGTTACGGATTCCGGTCGGAAAATGGCGAAAGAATTATTGGAAAAATCATGCAAAAAGAAGTCGGAGCATTAACGCGGGAAGAAGCCGGTGCCGAATTGGCTTTTTTGGCGCGGCGGTTACAAGAATTGGACGAAGCTTATCACACGGCGGATGCACCACTGGTATCCGATGCTGAATATGATACTTTGCGACGTCGCAATGAAGCTATTGAAGCCAGATTTCCGGATTTGATTCAAAAAAACAGTCCGTCTTTTCGAGTGGGTGGGAAGTTGGCGGCTGGATTTAAAAAAGTTAAACATTCCATTCCGATGCTTTCTTTATCCAATGTTTTTTCCAAAGAAGAAGTGATTGATTTCGTGGATCGAATAAAACGCTTTTTGGGTTTGCCGGCAGAGGCTCAAATTGAGTTTGTGGCAGAACCAAAAATTGATGGATTATCTTTTTCGGCGGTTTATAAAAATGGTGTTTTTGTGCAGGGAGCAACTCGTGGGGATGGATCTGTTGGCGAGGATATTACCGAGAATTTAAAAACAATTTCTCAATTACCGAAACGATTACAAAAAGACGGAGACTTATTTGCCCCCATGCCTTCTTTTTTAGATGTGCGTGGGGAGGTTTATATGTCGAAAGCGGATTTTTTGGTTTTAAATGAACAACAAAAAGAATCGCATAAAAAAGAATTTGCCAATCCACGGAATGCTGCAGCCGGTTCTTTACGGCAATTAGATGCAAGTATTACGGCGGAGCGGCGCTTAAGTTTATTTGCTTATGCAGTTGGTCGGATGAGTGGAGTTTCTTTTCAGACACATTGGGAATTTTTACAAGCGTTGAAAAAGTGGGGGTTTCCGGTTAATCCATTGATTCGAAAATGTCAAAATGTAGATGAAATGTTGTCTTTTTTTGAGGAATTAACCGAAAAGCGCGCCAGTTTACCATATGATATTGATGGGATTGTATATAAAGTGAACGATTTTGCTTTGCAAGAACGACTGGGTTTTATCACTCGCTCTCCGCGCTGGGCAACAGCGCATAAGTTCCCGGCTGAAAAAGCCATTACACGCTTGAATAAAATTCGGGTCCAGGTGGGGCGAACGGGGGCTTTAACACCGGTAGCCGATGTAGAACCGGTCAATGTGGGGGGCGTGATTGTACGTCATGCGACTTTACATAATGCTGATGAAATTGAACGTAAGGATATTCGCGAAGGGGATACGGTTGTGATTCAGCGTGCCGGTGATGTGATTCCTCAGATTGTATCTGTAGATTTATCTAAACGTTCATTGGACAGCCAGCCGTTTATTTTCCCGTCTCGTTGTCCTGTTTGTGGTGCACATGTGGAACGCACCGAAGAAGATGCAATTACTTATTGTACAGCCGGTTTAAGTTGCCCGGCGCAGGTGGTTGAAGGATTGAAGCATTTTGTGTCTAAAAATGCGTTGGATATAGATGGTTTGGGCGATAAAAACATTGAGCAGTTTTTTGAGTGGGGTTGGGTTAAAAATCCGGTTGATTTGTTTTATTTGGAAGAAAAATATGGCCCTTTATTGCGTCAGGAAAATGGTTGGGGAAATAAATCGGCTGACAATTTGTTTGAAGCAATTAACCATGTGCGGCAAGGGGTTGATTTAGACCGTTTTATTTTTGCATTGGGTATTCGAGAAGTTGGTGAAATGACGGCGCGGTTATTGGCGCGGCAATTTGGCTCATGGGATGCCTTGATGAAGGCTATGCAAGCTGAAGAAGCTACAGAACTCTTGATGCATATTGAAGGTGTGGGGCCCGTCATGGCGATGCATATCGTTGATTTTTTTAAAGAACCGGATAATGTGGTTTTATTACATCAATTAACAACACTGATTCCAATTCATCCGTATCAGACGATTGTTCAAAATCAAACCCCATTGACGGGGAAAACAGTTGTTTTTACAGGAACTTTAACAACATTAACGCGGGCAGAAGCAAAGCAAAAAGCCATTTCTATGGGAGCAAAAGTAGCAGGAAGCGTATCGACTAAAACAGATTATGTGATCGCAGGAGAAGAAGCGGGTTCTAAATTAAAAAAGGCTACAGCGTTAGGAATTCAGGTTTTATCAGAAGAAGAATTTCATCAAATGCTTGACCTCAGTTAAAAAACACATTATGATGAAACGAAATGAAGGGGCTTTGAGATGAACGAAAATCAAAATAAACAAGCAGGAACAGAGCAAATGAGGGATGAAACATTACCGGTGCCGGCTGAAGATATTTTGATGAACCCTGACCAAGCGACAGAACAAACAGCATCTGTGGCATCGGAAGTGTCAAATACGGATGCGGTGTCTGGGTCTGTAAAGCCAGAGACTTCCATTTCGGCAGATAAGCCAAAAGAAGTTGAAAATAATTCAATGCAGCCAGCTCTTGAAGATGAAAAGCCGCAAACAGATTTATTGTCTCAAATTGCTCGAGAAGATGAGTTAGCCGAAGCCAACCAGAAAGTAAAAACATCTTTATATGCCGATTTGATTCATTTTCTTATTCAGGTGAATTTGTTTTTTTCAGCAGCGATGAAGCAAAATCCTTTGGTCTTTAAAGTGCTGAATTGGGTGTGGACAGGTTTTGTATCCATTATTTTGTTAGGTGGTTTTGGGGCTTTTTGCGTACTAATGTATATTTATTTGAGCTTTCCACAACATGTACGCAATTATTTATCCGCGAACGGAGTTATTGCAGATGACTTGAAACATTCTGATTTTTCTTTTTCTGATGTGGAAATTAAAAATGTTCGAGATCAGCAGGGAACTTATGAAATTAAGTCTATTATTTTGCAATATACCATTTCAGATTTATTAAAAAAACAAATAAAATCAGTTACTTTAGATGGGGTTAAAGTTTTTGTTAAAGAAAATCAGGATGGTTTTGATTTTGGCCGCTTACCGGCAATTTTGCTGAAATTGAATCAATATAATCAAAATTCAGGTATTCGAATTAGTTCGCTGGGTTTAACGAATGCTTCTGTTGAAATCAAAGGACAGAAGTTTACTCTGCCTATTTCATTTTCAATGACAGGGATTTATGAATATGGTGCAGATATCAATATTCCGATTTGGATTAAGGAAGACTATTTAACTTTAAAAGGATCTTTAAATGTGAAAGGTCGTCCATCTAATTTGGAATGGGTTGTGGATTTGTCTTCCGGGGTATTGAGTTTGCCGGGGCAATCGCCTGAAAATATTACTGGAAAAATAACTTTTACAACTCGGAACAACACGTTGGACTCCATTGCGGGGGAAGTTCGCCTTTTCTTTGGGGAAAATTTTAAACACTTTGATTTGAAATTGACTAAACAAGAAGATCGTTTGTTTGCCGGTGATTTGAAGTTAAATTTGCGTGAAACGAATCAATACGATAAAACAAAGCCGATTAATTCGTTAATTACGGCACATTTTGATGGGATTGATTTTAAAAATGGAATTCATTCGATTGAATCAACAAAACCAATTCAATTAGTTGTCCAATCTTTCCAAAAAGATGATTTTT